>NZ_JBAIYW010000320.1:0-2055 GCF_036763055.1 Desulfovibrio sp. 1214_IL3152
GTGCTCCCGCGGCCTGCGCCCAGGGTGCGCGCATCCATTCTCAGCGGCTGCCGCCGTCTTGTTCTGCGGCTCTGCCGTACAAAGGCCACTGCTATTTCCGAGGGGGAAAACGAGCATGAAAAAACTTCTTGTCTGCGCCCTGCTGGCCGCCGTCATGGCCGCCGTGCCCGCTTTTGCCAAAAAAAGCTATGTGAACGGCATTGACCCCAACTATCCGCCTTTCGCCTATATGGACGAAAAAACCGGCCAGCCCGCCGGCTTTGACGTGGATTCTCTCAACTGGATAGCCAAGACCATGGGCTTTGAGATCACGCACAAACCCATGGCCTGGGACGGCATCATTCCCGCCCTTGTCGCCAAGCAGATAGACATGGTGGACTCCGGCATGAGCATCACGCCCGAGCGCGCCAGAGTCGTGGATTTTTCCGAACCGTACTGGACGGTTTCGCGCGTGTTTGTCGTACCCGCCGACTCCACGCTGACCCCGCAGGACGTGCTGACCAAAAAGGTCAAGCTCGGCGTGCAGCGCGGCACGTCTGAAGCCAATGCCATCAAGCAGGAACAGCAGGAAAAGGGCTATCCTTTTGAACTGCGCTTCTACGAGTCCGCCCCCCTGGCTGTGGAAGACCTGCTCAACGGCCGCATTGAAGTGGCCCTTATGGACGAACTGCCCGCCGATGACGCCATTGCCAAGGGCCGCGCCGTTAAAAAGGCCGGAACCCACGGCGAGCCGGACAAGTTCGGCGTAGCCATGCGCAAGGGCGACAAAGACCTGCACAAGCTCATCAATGAGGGCTACAAAAAGCTCATGGCCGATCCGTACTGGCAGGAACTGCAGAAAAAGTATCTGAACAAGTAAGCAACGCGAAAGCGCTGAACGGCAGGCGCGGATCGCCGGTTATTCCGGCGGTCCGCGCTGTTATGCCCAACCTACGGCAAAATCCCTCATATGGACTCACTTTCAGTAGTTTACCACGCCCTGCCGTCCATGCTGACCGGCTGCATAGTCACGGTGGGCAACGTGACCGTATCTCTTGCCATGGGGCTTGTGCTCGGCGTTCCTATGGCCGTGGCCCAGGTTTACGGCGGCCCCTGGCTGCGCCGCATGGTGGCGCTGTATGTGTGGTTTTTCCGTGGCGTACCCATTCTTGTGCTGCTTTTTCTGTGTTACGGGCTTTTCATCAGCCTCGGCCTGCCGGCAGACCCGTTTCTCATATGCTGCCTGGTGCTTGGCTGCACCAGCACGGCCTACCAGTCGCAAATATTTCGGGGAGCTATCGAAAGCCTGCCGCAGGGACAGCTTAACGCGGCGCGCGCCCTGGGCATGGGCGAAAGCACCGGCATTTGCAGCATCATACTGCCCCAGGCCATGCGCCTGTCCATTCCCGGCTGGGCCAACGAATTTTCCATTCTGCTCAAAGACTCGGCCATCTGCTATGTTCTCGGCACACAGGATATCATGGCAAGAACGTCTTTTGTGGCCGCGCGCACGCACGAACATCTGGCCCTTTACGCGGCGGCGGGCTGCATTTATTTTCTGCTGACACTGGCGGTGCTGAAGCTTCTGCGTCGCCTGGAAAAAAGAGTTCATGTGCCGGGATATTCCACGGGCATGGGCATGGAAGGCACGGGTGCGGGATAAGCCATGAATGTGGACGAACAAGCGATTCTGCGGGTTGAGGGCATCTCAAAGATGCTGGGCGGCAAGCCCATTCTGGACAATTGCAGCCTCTCGGTGCGCCGGGGCGAGCTCAAGGTGCTCATCGGGCCTTCAGGCGCGGGAAAAAGCACCCTGCTGCAAAGCATCAACTGCCTTATCCCCCCGGACAAGGGCGAGATCTACCTTGAAGGGCAGCGGCTCGACCGCGCAAGCAAGTCCGCCCTGTGCGCCTTCCGCGCTCAAGTGGGCATGATTTTTCAGGATTTCAACCTGTTTGACCATCTTACGGCCGAAGAAAACGTGGCAATCGCCCTGCGCAAGGTGCGCGGCATGAACCACAAAGACGCCAAGGCCCGCGCCCATGAAGAACTGGCGCGCGTTGGCCTGGCCCGCCG
>NZ_JBAIYW010000105.1:0-2053 GCF_036763055.1 Desulfovibrio sp. 1214_IL3152
AGTACTCGTGCCGATCTGGATGTAGTAATAGTCTTCAGCCGAATCGTTCATGCTGCCGAAGTGGACCTTCATCTTGCCGGTGGAGGACAGGCCGTCGCTCTTGCCATCTATGCCCGTACCCGTGCCGTCACCAGTGTGCGTGTCGCCCGACAGGTTGCCGTTCAACAGGTAGATGCCGTTAAAGTCCGTGGCATTGGCGATTCGGGTAATTTCCGAAGCCATGGCCTGGTACTCCGATTCGATCATCAGGCGCTGTGTGGAGTCATAGGTGCCGGTGGCTGCCTGTTCGGCCAGTTCCTTCATCCGTATGAGCTTTTCGTCAATAACGGCCAGAGCGCCGTCAGCGGTCTGGATAAGGGAAATGGCATCGTTGGCGTTGCGGACACCCTGCTGCAAAGCGGCGATGTCGGTACGCATCAGTTCGCGAATGGCGAGGCCGGCGGCGTCGTCGGCCGATGAGTTGATGCGCAGGCCCGTGGACAAACGCTGCACCGAATTGGACAGATTGCTGTAGTGCGATGTCAGCGTATTGGCCACCTGGGTGGCCATCTGGTTATGATTGATATACATACATTCCTCCATGAATGCTGTACGTCACAGGCGGCGCGAAATGCCAACGCGTCCATGCGTAAACCGCCTTTGCTTGTCCTATCGGCTGTTCCCATCAGGACATTAGAGCAATTTCACTTTGAAATTGCTCTGGCGGCTGCGTGAGCAGACGTTCGTTACGGAGGCGTAAGCGCAGTTTATCTGCGCGGTTAAACGCCGAAGTGAGCGTGCCTTAAACTTTGAGAATGTATATTCTCAAAGTTAATCTGCTCTAGAGCAATCCTGCGCCAAATTTTTTTGATCAGCAAAACCGCTTCATTCAGGCCACCGCCGCGCAGGCAGCCTGTTTGAAGCGGTTTTCATGTGGCGATGTTTCTTTGCAGCGCGGCATGAACAACAAAAAAAGATCCCCGCCACCGTGACGGGGATCTTTTCGGGTCGGAGCGCAGACCCGTTGAAGGAGGAAGCCTTCCCCCGGCGCGGGCAGGACAGTGGCATGGGGAAAAAGTCTCTCAAAAAAGCAGGGCCACGCCACTGATGCACACCGCACAAACCCTGAAAGCCATCCTGAATCTCAGGTAAATCTCATTCGGGCGCTGTCAACACGTGCCTGAGACACTCGTGCACACCACCGGCCAAAGCGCGGCGCAACCGCCTGAAGACAAGATTTTGACGGTTCTTGACGAAAAAAATGGCATGATTCCTGCTTTGTCCAAGATTACAGGTTTCCGGGCATTTTTTGCCCACGGTTACCACGAGGCTGTGGAAGCAAAAAACCCGTAGCTTTTGGGCTTCGCACCGGCGATGGGCCGTTACGAAGAAAATCAACAACCGTCATCCGTTCGTCAGTACGAACACTGTGCGGCGACAGCCCGCAAGGAAGCGGACGCGCGTAAGCATCGCCGGGCATGCAGAACATTCATGGAGGAATGTCATGTATATCAATCACAACCAGATGGCCACCCAGGTGGCTAACACGCTGACATCGCACTACGGCAACCTGTCGTCCTCGGTGCAGCGCTTGTCCACGGGCCTGCGCATCAACTCTGCGGCCGACGACGCCGCCGGCCTCGCCATCCGCGAACTGATGCGTACCGACATCGCCGCTTTGCAGCAGGGTGTCCGCAACGCCAACGACGCCATTTCCCTCATCCAGACCGCTGACGGCGCTCTGGCCGTTATTGACGAAAAGCTCATACGCATGAAGGAACTGGCCGAACAGGCAGCCACCGGCACCTATGACTCCACACAGCGCCTGATGATCGAATCGGAGTACCAGGCCATGGCTTCGGAAATTACCCGAATCGCCAATGCCACGGACTTCAACGGCATTCATCTGCTGGATGGCAGCCTGTCGAGCGACACGCACACTGGTGACGGCACGGGCCTGGACATGAACGGCAAGAGCGACGGCCTGTCCTCCACCGGCAAGATGAAGATCCACTTCGGCAGCATGAACGACTCGGCTGAAGACTATTACTACATCCAGATCGGCACGAGCACC
>NZ_JBAIYW010000043.1:0-2048 GCF_036763055.1 Desulfovibrio sp. 1214_IL3152
CACGGCCTTGGCCGCGCCCGTGCTGGAAGGCACCATGGACACGGCGGCCGAACGGCCGCGACGCCAGTCCTTGTGCGAACCGTCCAGAATGCGCTGGCTCATGGTGTAGCTGTGGATGGTGGTCATAAGGCCATGACGGATGCCGAATTTTTCGTGCAGCACCTTCACCACGGGGGCCAGGCAGTTGGTGGTGCAGGAAGCGGCGGAAATGACCTTGTGCTTGGTGCAGTCGTACACGTGGTCATTGACGCCCATAACTATCATGGCGTCCACATCCTTGGCGGGAGCGGAAATAACGACCTTTTCCGCGCCACAGGCCAGATGCTGGGCCAGGCCCGCTCCGTCCTTGATGGTTCCCGTGGTTTCCACGGCTATGGTCACGCCAAGGCGCTTCCACTCCCATTCACCGGGTTTGCAGCGGGTGACGGCGATGTGACGGCCATTGACGATAATGCCGTTTTCATCATGGTCCACCGTGCCCGCAAAGTTTCCGTACGTGGAATCGTACTTGAAAAGATAGGCCAGGGCGGCATTGTCGGCGCGCGCGTTGATGGCGACGATTTGCAGATTCTGGTCATCGGCCAGCAGCCGCAGCAGGTAGCGGCCGATACGGCCAAAGCCGTTCAATCCCAGTTTGACGGGCATGTTGCGCTCCTTGGCGAAAACGTATGTTGTTTAGGCTTTGCCCGAAGATCCCATAACCGTGCGGATCTTGTGCGCCACCATCTGCCTTACGGCCTCCCGGGCCGGCTTGAGATAGGACCGGGGGTCAAATTCTTCAGGATGGTCCGCCAGGCACTGCCGGATGCAGGCCGTGACCGCCAGGCGGATATCCGTATCCACGTTGATCTTGCACACGCCCAGGGCGGCAGCCCTGCGCAGCATGTCTTCAGGCACGCCCCTGGCGCCGCCCACATTGCCGCCATACTGGTTGCACAAATCCACAAATTCCTGCGGTACGCTGGAAGCGCCGTGCAGCACCAGCGGATAGTCCGGCAGTTTTTTGCAGATGGCTTCAAGCCGTTCAAAGTCCAGTTTGGGCTCGCCCTTGAACTTGTACGCGCCGTGGCTTGTGCCGATGGCGATGGCAAGAGAATCGCAGCCTGTGCGCTCCACAAAGTCCACAGCCTCGTCAGGGTCGGTATAGACGTGCTCGTCCGACTGCACATGCTCTTCAATGCCCGCCAGCTTGCCCAGTTCGGCTTCTACCCAAACGCCACGGGGACGGGCGTAGTCCACCACCTGTCTGGTAAGGGCGATATTTTCTTCATACGGCAGATGGGAGCCGTCGATCATGACCGACGTAAAGCCGCCGTCGATGCATTCGCGGCACATTTCAAAGCTGGGGCCGTGGTCAAGATGCACTGCCACGGGTACGCTGGCGTCAACGGCCAGGGCGGCTTCCACCAGCTTCATGATGTAGGGCTGCCCCGCGTACTTGCGCGCGCCCGCCGACACCTGAAGGATGACAGGCGATTTTTCCTCGGAAGCCGCGCCCATGATGCCCTGGATGATTTCCATATTGTTGACGTTGAAAGCGCCAATGGCATAGCCACCGGCATAAGCGGCGGCGAACATTTCCTTGGGACTGGTAAGAGGCATGACTTCCTCCTTGTTTTTCTGGGGACATCTGTAAATACGCAGGCTGCAAAACGCTTCCGAACCCGGCCGCCGAAAAAAAACGTAACGATATACCTATGGCGCCGCGCAAACACTATGCCAGTGCAACAGTTTCCGGCGGCGCGGCCAACGGAAAAACGCGACCGGACAGGCGGCTGCCCCAAAAACACCTGTCGTATGGCCTGCTGAATTCATTCAGTTTACATGGCTGCTGTCTGTACAAAAAGCCGCGACAGCATGGCTAGCACCAAGCCCCGGCGCAGGCAAGAGCAATGTATACCAAAATCGCGCAAAGGGGAATGCCCCGACGCACCAATATGGCATGTCCCACATGACGGAGCGGCCTTTTTCAGCCTTCCGCCGCGCCCGGTGTCCGATGCGGCTCCGGGCTGGGAGCCAACCGTGCATCCGGCCTGTGATCCGTCCCG
>NZ_JBAIYW010000395.1:0-2034 GCF_036763055.1 Desulfovibrio sp. 1214_IL3152
CGCCACTTCGCCCAGCCCGGTCGCGGGCAGGCGATTTGCGAAGGCCGTGCGCGAAAGCGGGTGGTAATCATACCGATTCCGGAGTTGTTCCGGGAATGTGGCGAAAACATCCGGGTCCAGCCGGGTGAACAGGATGGGCCTGGCCGCGTCTTTACAATGCTCCTCCAGGAGCAGGCCGAGGGCTTCAACGCTTTTGCCCTCGCAAAAGACCGCTTCCGGGAGACCTATGCGGGCGGTCCTGCCGTGGTCGAAGAGGATGCCCTTGGCGGCGTCGGTTTGAATGTCCATATCGTGTCCCTACTGTCGCGGCCGGGCCGCGTATTGGTGGTTGCAAAATCGGGCCGGGTATTCCGGCATCGTGTACACGGTCTGTAACGCCCGCAGGGAACGGAACATAGATACGGAATTATCCAATTTTTGCACTATCCTGCCCAAGTGATCCGAAACTGTAAAAAAAGCCACCCGGAAGCGGGCTTTGCTTCCGGGTGGCCATGCTCTTGCCCCGGCGCTCTTACCAGCCGGAAGCGGTCTTGCCGAAATGGTCCGCCACTTTCTTGAGATTTTTTGGGATGTCGATGCCGGCCGGGCACTGGCCCGCACAGCGGTTGCAGCCATCGCAGTTTTCGGCCGCCTTGGGCATGCCTTTCATGGCCAGGCCGTAATTGGCGTGGCCGATGCGCTCCACATGCTTGAAGGCCCGGTCTACGCCGTAAAGCTGGAAGCACTGCATGATATGCACGCCCATGGGACAATGGCATTTGCCGCACTCGATACAGGGGATGTCGTTCTTGCCCTTGAGTAGTGCGCGCACCTTGTCCAGGGTCTCCACTTCCTGCGCGGTCAGGGGAATGTCCGATTCCTTGGCCGTGCGCAGGTTTTCCTCGACGTGCTCCATCTTGTTCATGCCGCTGATGCACACGCTCACTTCCGGGTTGTTCCAGACCCAGCGGAAGGCCCAGGCCGCGGGGGTACGCTTGATGCCGGTGGCGTTGAAAATCGCCAGCGCATCATCGGGCAGATGGGCCGAGAGCATGCCGCCCATCTGCGCTTCCATGGCCACAAAGCCCATATCGCGCAAGGCCGCCTGACGGATGCCGTACATGCCGGCCTGGAAGTTGATGTCATGGTAGTTGCATACGTGCTGGCAAAAGGACCAGTCGTAAAAATCCATGACTTCCTGGAACAGCTCCGGCGAATCGTGGAAGGAAAAGCCGATGTTCCGCACTTTCCCGCTGGCCTTGGCCTTGTCCAGAAAGTCCGGGAGGTCGTGTTTGATGAGCTCGCGCCACGTGTGGCCGATGATGTTGTGCACCAAGTAGAAGTCAATATGGTCCGTTTTCAGGCGCTTGAGCTGCGCGTCCAGGAATTTGTCCATGTCCGCCCGGGACGTGACCGCCCAGATGGGGAGCTTGGTGGCGATGTAGAAACGGTCGCGCCCGAACTGCTTGACGCATTCGCCCACAAAGGGTTCGCTGTCGCCGCCCTCGGACTGGATCTTGCTGTGGTACGGCCAGCTGGTGTCGATATAGTTAAGGCCGCCGTCCAGGGCCCGGCCCACCAGCTTGAGGCCCTGGGGGTAATCAATCCTGCCGTAGTCATTGTCGATGACCGGCATGCGCATGGTGCCGAAGCCGAGTACTGAGACCTTTTCGCCGGTCTTGCCGAAGGTGCGGTAACGCATGTCGGCATTAAAATTGCGAATGGACTTGGTATCGCCGGTCCTTTCGGCTGCTGCGGCCTGGAGCACAGTAGCCCCGCTGCCGACCAAAGCGCCCGCAACACCTGCAAGCGCGGCCGATTTGATAAAATTTCGCCTGTTCATCGTTGTTCCTTTGTCTGAAGGTTGGTTATGGGCTTGCAGAACGCACACCATGCCGAGCGGTGTGGTGGCGGTTTGAGTGGGAGTATTGAGATAGGTCGTCAATTTCGTACGCCATGTTAAGCGGCAATCGGCAGTTTTGGTTCCATCATCCTGCTTCTGACAAACGCCGCTGGTGAGAGATAGCCAAGTGCTGCCTGGCGTCTTTGTCGATT
>NZ_JBAIYW010000530.1:0-2029 GCF_036763055.1 Desulfovibrio sp. 1214_IL3152
TGCCGCCCGGCCCTTCTGCCAGCGGCACTGGTCCAGAGCCTGCCGTATCATGCGCTCTTCCAGACGCATGACGGCCTGATCCAGCGTGGCGGCCTCGGCCTCCACGGTGAGCACCAGCCCCACATCAGCATGCAGGTCGCCCAGAGAAGACAGGGCTTCCTCGCCAAAGGCCATGTATCTGTCCAGAAAATTGTAAAGCTCGCGCACGTTGCCGGGCCAGTCATAGCGCTCCATAGCCAGGCGTACGTGCTGCGGCAGCACCATGAACACCTTGCGCCGCTCCATCCACGCATCCACCAGCAGGGGAATGTCGCCCTGCCGCTCACGCAACGGCGGCAGGGTAATGGAAAGCACATGCACCCTGTAGTAGAAGTCCGAACGCATTTTCTTTTCGCGCACCATATGCGCAAGATCCTGGTTGGTGGCCGCAATGAGCCTGAATGAAGACTTGCGGGGCCGGTTGTCGCCCACCGGGGTGTACATCTTGTTTTCAATGGCCCGCAGCAGCTTGACCTGAAGGTGCAGCGGCAGCTCGCCTATTTCGTCCAGGAACAGGGTTCCTCCGTGGGCCGCGCCGATATAGCCGTCCTTATTGGCATGCGCGCCGGAAAAGGCCCCCTTGACGTGGCCGAAAAACTCGCTTTCCAGCAACTGCTCGGGAATGGCTCCGCAGTTGACGGGCACATAGTTGCCCTTGCGACCGCTGTATTCATGAATGCTGCGCGCCACCAGGTCTTTGCCGCAACCGGTTTCGCCGTAAATGATGACGTTCGAATCCGTTTCCGCAGCACGCAGAACCTGGCTGTAGAGCTGCCGCATGGGTTCGCTCTGCCCCACCATTGCCCCCAGGCCGCGCAGATTGACCACAGATTCCCGCAGTGCGCGATTTTCTTCACGAAGGGCAAGCTCCTGAAACTTCTGCTCGCTCACGTCCATGATCAGGCCTTCCAGATACTGCGGACAGCCCTCTTCATCGTCCACGCATTCGCCCTGGTCCCAGAGCCATTTTACCCGGCCGGAGGGCAGCAGAAGGCGGTACATGACCTGGTAGGATTCCCGCGCGACAATACTGTCGCGTATGGTTTTTCGGGTCCTCTCAAGGTCATCGGGGTGGGTCATGCGCTCAGTTGTTATGTCCCATGAGCATGTCCCCGGCAGTGATGCCCAAAAGGTCGTAACAGCCCCGACTGACGAATTCCAGTTCGTAAATCAGGTTTTTCTTTTCATCACGGGTGTCGCCCAAAATGCGGCAACGATATGCCATCCCCGGCAAACGGTTGAGTAAACGGCGATAACTTTTTTCCACGTTCAAAAAAGAAGGCTGGGAAGACAATGTCATGGCATCACCTTTTACATTTTCTGTCGCAATACGCGACAAAAATGTCGTGTTTCGCAAGCGACAATCACCCGATGTGCCAGAAAACACAAGCTCCGGCGTGGGCCTCGCGCACAAAGACATCTGGCACCATTAATGCAATAGGCAGGCCAATTGCTCCAAACCCATTCCGGAGGACTCGACATGTCGCATAACCTCAGTGTTTCTCTCTCCCGCAAGGGGGCCAGGGGCGATCTTGATATGGATGTGGCCGCCATCGGCATGATCTCCATCGACGGAGAAGCGGTGCCTTCCGAAGAGCGCGCGGGCGTAGCCAAAAAGATGCTGGGGGTCTCTGCCCTGTACTGCTATTGTGCCGCGCTGGACAAGGCCCTGGGCACCCGCAACGCCAAATACGACAGCATCCGTGGCTCTGCCACGGTGCGCACCGGCACGGACGAACTGGGCCGGGGCCGCGTCATCGGCATTGATATTGACGTGACCGTTCATTATGGACGAGGAATTTGCCTTTATTTTCGACCGGGTTGAAAAAGTCATGCGCAAGGGCTGCCTTGTGACGGGCTCGCTGGAAAACGCCTTCCCGGTCACCTACAAGCTCACCCTTGCCGAAGACGAGGACTAGGCATGACTGCCGAAAGCCAAACCCTCACCGTCATCGGCGGCGGCCCCGGCGGCTACACGGCGGCCTTTGCG
>NZ_JBAIYW010000059.1:0-2027 GCF_036763055.1 Desulfovibrio sp. 1214_IL3152
GCTGCTTAACCGCGCAAGTAAATAGCTCTGCTGTCTTCGCGGCAGTCGTTGGCGAGCCTGCGAGCCTTACGAATGGCGACAGTGGTTGTGTGGAAACAAACCGCTCGTTACACATGGTGTCTGCAAGTGTAGTTTCCTGCGTTACAACTCCTGAAGCATCCGTAACTTCCTTTGTCGTAACGCCTGAAGCTGCGCTTGCATCTTTGCGGCGGGCTACTGCTCACGCAGCCGCCAGAGCAATTTCAAAGTGAAATTGCTTAGTCCTTTACGGCTTTGCAAACATTCATCTCAAAGCTTCCACCACTGCGTTGCTGCACATTGCGCAGCGCAGAGGCATAGCTGCCTGCGCTCATAACATAATAAGACTTCAATATAAAGAAGACTCCGGCAAGAGACGAGGCAGCGCGGCCTTGCCGTGACGGGAACCTGCCCTCGCAGACGCAGGGCAGTTCCTTTGCGTCATTGCCCTGAAAATGTTCCGGGATATCTTTGAAATCGTATAAGCGACGCTTCAGATGCGGTTGCAGTAAACATTTTCCAAAAAGCTTTCCATGGCGTCATCGGCCTGCCGGATATACTCCTGCAGGGGAAACTCCGCCCCACACGAAGGGCAACGCATAAAAACTTCATGACAGGTGCGAACGATATGCAGCTTGTCCGGACAGTTGGGGCAGACGATGGTGGTTTTGGCATCGCGTGAAGCAGAAAAGGCCATGATAACTCACGAGGTAAAATGTTGCTGAAAGGCATCTCCGCCAACATGCGCACACGTCTGGCGCAAAAACGGGCGGTGACGCAGGGCGGCATTGCCACCGGGTTGTTTAACCATCCCCGACTGTGTGTTGTCAAACCCACCCCGGCAATGTTCCCTCGCCGTACCCCGGATCTGGCCGTTCTGCGGTCAGCCCCTGTCAGTTCCAGCCGCGACAAAACTCAGAAAGCTTATGAAATTTCAAGACAGCAAATGGCATGACGCCACCGTCGCCAATCCCCTGCCCGCAGTGTTGCCGCAGCAGGACTTGCCGTATAGTACGATTTTGCAGTACCATTAAAGAAGTGACGACTTTCCTTAAACTTTTATCAGGAGGCCGTGTCATGCAACGGCGCGCATATCTTCCTCTTGTTTTTGTCCTTGTGGGCGGCCTGCTTTTTTCGGGTTGCACCAGCCGCTATGGCGAACAGCGAACCAAGGTGAACTATTACCCCCAGTGCTATGAACCCGTGAACCAATTGCGGAAAGATGAGAACAGCACCGGCAAAAGCACCGCTGCGGGCGCTGCCGGGGGAGCCTTGCTGGGCGCTCTTATAGGTGGCCTGGCGACCGGAAAGGTTGAAGGCGCGTTGGCGGGAGCCGTGGCCGGCGGAGCAGCAGGCGCTGTGGGCGGCAACATTTACGGCAAATCCCAGGAAAGACAGCGTGACGCGGCCTATCTTGCGGAATACAACCGGCAGATGGGCGCAGAAGCTGCCAGCATGAACCGTGCAACAGCGGCGGCCAAGCTGGCAACCAGGTGCTATGACCAGCAGTTCAAACTGGCGGTGGACCAGTACCGGGCCGGGCAGATCACCCGTCTCGAACTGCAGGATCGCTACGCTGAAATCCGCAGCGGCCTTGAAGAAACTGCCTACATCCTTAAAGACACGTCTTCGGCTATGGCCCAGAGAAATACCGAATACGAACGTGCTCTGGCTGCGGACTACACCACAAGCCAGCCCGCTTCCCCCACGGCCTCCACGCCCAAGAAAACCCCTGTTGCCAAACAGTCCGGCATTTCTTCCCAGGCGTCGGAGTGGAAATCTTCCCGCAAGGAACTTGAAAGCACGCGCAGTGATGTGGATGCCCGCATGACAAGTTATGAAGAAACCGTAAACAACCTGCTTGGATAACTTCATTTTTGCGCTGCCTCGCGTTTTGTTCCGGGGCAGCGCGAATGTTTCCCTGCGGTTTTCGCCGCGGAGTTGCCATGAGTCAAACGCCCAATCCGGCCCCACCGGAGCAGTCCGCGCCAACCGGCGCTCCGGCGGCC
>NZ_JBAIYW010000375.1:0-2023 GCF_036763055.1 Desulfovibrio sp. 1214_IL3152
GCAGGCGCAGACCGGCCTTGTCCACGCCCATGCGGCTTGAAAGCCCCCCTGCCAGCACGACTCCGGCCACCCGGCCTTTTGCGCTCCTCATATTGCCCCCGTTGGTTCCGCTTTGCCCGTCAGGTGCAAGGCGTGTGCGTCTGTGCAATGTAATATCTGTGGTCATCTTGTCAAAAGCTTGCGCATGCCGATCAATGCAGAGGCAATATACTTCCCCGGCATAACGCGGTCACAGACCGCCGGAAGCGTCACAACTTACCCGCGCCACCGCAAACTACCGGCGGCTTGTCGGGCAGCCTGATGCATTGTGCCGCGCCCGAGCTTTTGCTATGCTGCCTTGCGCCGTCCGCATGAGGCTGCGGCGCGTGCGCCGGAAACCGCATAAAGGGATCTTGCAGGGAGAAGGCATGAGCCAGGATATTTTTGACCTCATTGTGGTTCTGACGCTGGTGTTTTTTGCCGGGCGTGGGTATCTGCACGGCTTTGTCGGTGAAGTTGCCGGCATTGTATCGCTTTTGGGCGGCTTTTGGGCGGCCCACAACTATCACGACAGGCTTTCGCCCCATCTGACGCTTATTACGGACCCCGGCTGGCGCACTGTGGCCGCCTACGTGCTGGTCTTTCTCGGCGTACTTCTATCCGTGGCCCTTATTGCCCGTCTGCTGCAAAAAATTCTTTCCTTTTCCTTTGTCACCTGGGCCGACAAGATGGCCGGGGCCATGCTCGGCCTTGCCAAGGGCGCTCTTCTGTGGTCCCTGGGCATACTTTTGCTGCAAAAATTTTTTTCTCAGGCGGTTTTTATGCAGCACAGCCGTGTGCTGCCCTATTTCAACGCCCTCACGGTGCAGGTTCGCGGCTGGCTGCCGCCTGACCTGGTTTCTCGTCTGGGTCTTTAGAGCAGATTAACTTTGAAATGCTTCACATTTCAAAGTTTTCATTCAGCCGAAAAATGCGATTTTCGTCTGAATCCACGCCACATTGTGGCGCGCTGCACTTTCGTACAGCGTTAGAGCATTCACACTTTTTCAAAGTTAAAATGCTCTAGAAGTGAAGGTGCTCTAAATGCAGAACATTTCACTTTTGGCAGACATTCAAAAAGGAACGTACATTCATGGAAAAAAACGCTGTTGAAGAGTTGCAGGGCATTATTGACACGCTCACCGGTCCCGAGGGCTGCCCCTGGGACAAGGAACAGACCGCCCATACGCTGGCCGACTATATCATTGAAGAAAGCCACGAGCTTGTCAGCGCCATCCGCTCGGGCAACGTGGCCGACATTCGCGAAGAACTGGGCGATGTGGCCTTTCTGCTGCTCTTTGTGGCGCGGCTGTATGAAAAGGACGGGCAATTCACCTTTGCCGACGCCCTGAATAACAACAGGGCCAAGATGATTCGCCGTCACCCGCACGTTTTTGGCGACACGGTGTTCGACAGTCTTGATGAACAGCTCAAGGCCTGGGAAAAAATCAAACGGGCCGAACACGCCGACGAAGAAGGCAAACCCAAGGGCCTGTTCGACAGCCTGCCCGAAAGCCTGCCCCCCCTGATCAAGGCATACCGCATCCATTCCAAGGCCGCCCGCGTGGGCTTTACCTGGGCCAAGGACGAAGAGGTGGAGCAGCAGGTGGAAGCCGAGTGGCTGGAATGGCTGGACGCTTCCGCCAACAGCAGTGGAGAAGCCCAGAAACATGAGCTTGGCGACCTGCTTTTCAGCATTACCGAACTGGGCCGCCGCAAGGGCATCAAGGCCAGCGAGGCTCTGGACCTGGCAACGCGCCGTTTTCTGAAGCGCTTTACCCGTATGGAAGAGCTGGCCCGCGCCCAGGGGCAGGATTTCAACGCCCTGAGCCTCGATGAAAAGGACGAATTGTGGAATACGGCCAAGGCAGAGGAAGAATCCCGGTCCTGAGCCGGCAAGGCGCACTGCCCGCCGTCCGCAGCGTGGTCTGCCGCCCTGCGGCGGCAGCCTGCCATGCCTCGCAAAAAGCGGACTCTCGCGTCTTGCCCCCGGACAGTGAGTCCC
>NZ_JBAIYW010000277.1:0-2022 GCF_036763055.1 Desulfovibrio sp. 1214_IL3152
GGCACTTTTGGGGGCTTGCCCCGCGTTGGGGGCCGCATTTCCGGCAGGGGCCGTTGCGGCGGCCGTTTTGGCTGTTGCGGTTCCTTCGGCTGCCTTGGGCATGCTTTGCGCGGATTCGGCAGAGGCCGTTTTTGCGACAGGCGCGTCTTGAGATCCGCTTTTTGCGGTTCCGGAAACAGGCTTTGCCCCGCTTTTAGCGGTGGTCTGTTTGCTTTTGGCGGCCGATGCCTTGGCGGTTGCGGGCTTGGAGTCGACAGCAGAAGACGCGGCTTTTTTTTCGGTCTTGGCGACGGTTTTTTTTACGCTTTTTTCCTCGGCCTCGGATTTGCTTCCGGCGGCGGACTTGCTCTTTGCGGCGGTTTTTGGGGCGCTTTTGGCCTTTGTGGCGGTTTTTTCCACCGCTTTGGGGGCTGCGCCTTTCACCGCAGATGCCTCTTCGGCTGATTCAGGCTTTGTGTCCGTGCTTTTGGAAGCGGCAACAGATTTGAGGGCCGCGCTTTTGCCTGCCTTGGGCTTACTGGCTTTGGGGGCGGGCGTATCGGCAGAAAGGGAAGAACTGGAGGAAATCTTGGAAGCGGGAGAGGATCGAGATGAAGTTTTTTCCGCCTGTCCGGCCGTGGCTTCGGCAGCCGTGGCACTTTTTCCGCGGGCAGAAACGCGGGTTTTGGGTTTGGATGTCTTCTGGCCTGATTCGCCTGAATTTGGGGTCTCTGTCACTGGGGTTTCTTGGTCTTTGGTCATGAACGTCCTTTCAATGCGGGGCGGTTTGCCACCGCGAAAAATTTCAGCAGCATGTTGCTATTCATAAGGAATTCACCGCAGCAGCACCGCTTGGCGCGCTTGTGCGGCAGACATGCTGGTCCGCTTTTCAGAGAGTACGTTTTTTTAAAAAATATGCAAGCTCCCCATAAGGGTAGAGTTATTTATAACTTTGTGAATATATTTAAGATTACTTGTATTTTCGTTTTTATCCAGCCGTGCGCACTTTTGTTTCATATCGCGATACACAGCAAAAACGCCCGGTTTTTTTACAAACCGGGCGCGCATGTGTTTTTTGATAACAGCGGATATGGGGGCAGGCCCGCTAGTCTTCGTCCAGAACCTTGAGTTCCGCCGACAACTGGCCGGAATTATAACGCAGGAGCACGTAACCCCCCTGGGCCAGAGCGCCGGGATTGACCACGATGGTGCGGCCCACGCGGTCTACAGCCCTTGCTTCGTGGATATGGCCGCACAGGCAGATATCGGGCTGGGCTTCTTCAAGAAATTCGCGCACCGCCGTGGAGCCGACATGAATGCCGCCGGGGATGACGTCACAGGCGGTGTCTTTGGGCGGATTGTGGGACACAAGCACGCTGTGCGGATAGTTGCGCGCCTTTTGCCAGCAGGCTTCAAGCCATGCCGCAAAGGCGGACTCGGGAAATTCGCTGGGAGTGCCGAACGGCGTGAACGTGGAAGCGCCAACGCCAAAAATGGCGGTATCCGGCGTAAGTTCGCGCGTCTTGGTGTGAAGGTTCCAGCCCTTCTCGCTGAGCCACTGGTCCACCTCGGGGCGGTCCATATTGCCTATCTGAGCGAGAATCATCGGATTATGACTGCGCAGGGCGTCCATGACCATTTCAGCCTGTTGAACGCCGCCCGTGATGGTCAGGTCGCCGGTGACAATAATGCCGTCGGCCTGCGCCAGTTCGGGAATTTTGGCAAAGCGACCGGTTTCATCATGAATGTCGCCCACGGCGATCCAGAGGTAATCCTGAGCGTCAGAGCTTGGCATGGCGGTGCATCCTTTGTTACATTGGCACTGCTGTAATGCTGCCATACTTCATCATATAAGGAAAGGCCCGGCATGAGTGAAAAAAATACGGATCACGGCCCCCGAGAAAGCCGCGCAAGGTTACAGCCTGCCCAGCCGGAACCGGATGACCGCTTGTTGAAAGCGTGTCGCACCCGGCCCATAGCAGGGGCAGGGGCGCAGTCTGCGGTCTTGCCGGGCGTGGATCAGAGGCAAGATCCGGCTGTCGC
>NZ_JBAIYW010000357.1:0-2018 GCF_036763055.1 Desulfovibrio sp. 1214_IL3152
CAGCGGCTTGTCATTGCCTGCGCCCTGGCGAAAAAACCCGGCCTGCTCATTCTGGACGAGCCCACAAGCGGTCTGGACGGCCTGAACATGACCCGCCTTGCCCAGGCCCTTGAAGACCAGACCAAAGAAGGCCGCTGCGTCCTGCTTATCACCCACGACCTTGAGCTTCTTGCCCTTCTGGGCCGCCATGCCCTTCGTCTGCCCCTGACCAGGGCCGATGAAGACGGGCTGCCGGCAGGGCTGGCAGAGACGGAAGCACTGAACCAGCCAGCCCGGCCGGAAGAAGCTCATACCCGCAACACCGCCACCCCGGCGGCATAAAGGAGAATTGCCATGACCACCAGCCCCGCAACCCCCTGTCAGACGGAAAACCTGCAGCAGCAAGTGGAAAAAATGCTTGCTGAAAAAAAGATGGTAATGCTCGATACCATCGCCCGCCAATGCGCGGTAAGCGAGCTGCGCGCTGCCGAAGCCCTGCCCCCGGCCATGCGGGCCTTTGCCACGGGAGCGGATTTTGACGCCGTATGGGACGGACTTACCCAGTGGCCCGGCGCGACCTTTATCATGCGTCACGGCCGCAGCGTTGTTGAAATCAAGGGGCGCATTCCCTCCGGCAAACACGGCGGCGGCTATTTCAACCTTGCGCCCGGTCAGTCGCTGGGCGGGCACATATGCAGTGAAGAAGCAGCGCACATCTGTTTTCTTTCATTGCCCTTCATGGGGCTGGAAAGCCACAGTGTGCAGTTCTTTGACACGGCGGGAGCGGTGCTGTTCTCCGTCTATGTGGGCCGCGAAAACAAAAAGCTTATGCCTGAAGCCCGCGAAGGCTTTTTCGCCCTGCGCGAAGCCTTCGGCAAGGAGAATATCTAATGAAAAGCCTTGTCGTTTATTCCTCCCGTACCGGCAATACCCGCAAGGTGGCCCAGGCCGTGGCCGAAGCCCTGCCCGGCTGCAGCCTGCACCCCGTGGAAGACGCTCCAGATCCCGGGGGTTTTGACCTCGTTGCCGTTGGCTACTGGGTGGATAAGGGCCTGCCCGATGCCGAAGCCCAAAAGTACATGGAGCGCATCAGGGGCTGCAACGTGGCCCTGTTCGGCACTTTGGGCGCATGGCCCCACTCCGATCACGCCGCCCAGTGCAAGGTACAGGGCGAGGCCCTGCTTGATGGACCCGAACGGAACAATCGTGTGCTGGGAACATTTCTCTGTCAGGGGCGTGTGGACCCCGCCATAGTGGCAATGATGCAGAAAATGGCCGGAGACGCGCACCCTATGACCGAAGAACGGCGCGCGCGGCTTGAAGAAGCCGCCAAGCACCCCGATGCCGAGGACTGCCGCATGGCTCGTGAAACATTCGCAGCCTTTGCCCGCACCCTCCGCGACATGCAGTGCGCCGCACCTGTTCAGGAAAACATATAAGGTAAGGAAGCATACCGTGACCCTGGCCTCAATCTATTCAGCCATCGGCCCTTCGGGCTGCGCGCTTGTAGTCGTGGGCGCTGCCGGGCTGTACATCGCCCTGCGCACCTTCTTCTACCTTGCCCTTGTCTGGAAAAACTTCCAGCACGGCTTTCTTGATCTGGAAAATACGGGCGAAAGCCGCTGCCTGCGCAATAACAGCAGCGACAATCCCCTGATCGCCATTATCCGTGACGTGGTCAAGACCCATAGCGGCCATTCGCAGGATATCCGCGCCGAGGTGGCCTATCTGTTCCACCGCAATTTCGAGCAGGTCACCAAAAGCCTTTGCTGGCTGCGCCTTATCGCCATGATCGCTCCGCTTCTGGGCCTGCTCGGCACAGTTCTCGGCATGGTGGGCGTGTTTCAGACCATCGCCGCCAAGGCCGCGCCCGATCCTGCCCAACTGGCCGGCGGCATATGGGAAGCGCTCATAACCACGGTCATGGGCCTGTGCGTGGCTATTCCCATGCTGATTTTCTACTACTTTCTGCTGCTCAAGTTCAAGGGCTTTCACATTGAGGCGGTGGAACACAGTTACCGGGCGCTTGAGCTTTGCCA
>NZ_JBAIYW010000240.1:0-2003 GCF_036763055.1 Desulfovibrio sp. 1214_IL3152
CGCACCACGCGCCCGGTCATTGGCATTCCCGTGTCCGGCGTGGCTCTTGGCGGCATGGACGCCCTGCTTGCAACGGTGCAGATGCCTCCCGGATTTCCTGTAGCCACGGTGGCCCTCGACAAGGCCGGGGCGCGCAATGCGGCCTGGCTTGCGGCCCAGATACTGGCCCTGACGGACGCCGAACTGAGTCGGAAGCTTTCCGCCGCCCGCGCGAAAATGCGCGAGGATGTGGAAAAGGCCGGTGACGAAATTACCCGCAAGTACGCCTGAGCCGAAGCGTTGCCGGGCAGGTGCGTCATGTGACTTCCCGCCATCTGCATAAAACTGTTTTTGCCGCAAAAAAGTCATGCCGCCGAAAAACCTTTCCGGCGGCATGACTTTTTTTGAATGCGTGCAGGCACAGCCCGCCAAGCGCGGGAATCAGGCGCGGTCCTTCAGATACGGCCCGTGAGCTTGGCTCGGGCGGGTTTTTCCCGCCGTTAGAGCAGATTAACTTTGAGAATGTACATTCTCAAAGTTTAAGTCACGCTCGCTTCGATGCTTAACCGCGCAAGTAAATTGCGCTTGCATCTTTGCGGCGGGCGACTGCTCACGTAGCCGCCAGAGCAATTTCAAAGTGAAATTGCTCTAAATCAATCGCAAGGCGGAACTGTTCCGGAGCAGTACCTGTGAGGATGCGCATTCCCAGCGTTCAAGAGCGCTCATGGCAGCACTTATCGGCGTGAACAGAGGCGTTTGCTCACGCAATAGCCAGAGGGCTTTCAACGTGAAACGGCTCTGAACAGCTCCCTGAAAAAATGGGGGTATGCCGCGCTGCGCCCGGTTCGGCGGTCGGGAATATCCGTATGCCCGCGGGGCGGCCAGCCCGGAGAACAGAAAAGGCCGCCGGGCACATGAACCGGCGGCCTTGGGATCGGGCGGGTGGGGTATCCCGCCGCAGTCTACGCATTGCCGAAATAGGGCGGGCGGCGTGTTTGCGTGTCGCCGCTGACGCGAAAAATCTGAACCGTATAGTGGCCCTTGCCGCCGCAAAGGGGGCAGGCATCGGTAACCAGCAGGCAGGATGAGTCCAGCTCCAGCGGGTCGATGCCCGCTATTCCAAGAATATCTGTGGCCTTGCCCTGTTCCCACATGACGGGTGAACCGCAGCGGCCGCATTCCACATACAGAAGTTCAGGGTCATAGCCCTTGGGCGACAAGGGGCCGCGCAAAGGTTCGGCAATGGCTTTCATGATGTTTTCGTGCATTGTTTCCTCCCTCAGCATCCGGCGCGCTGCGCTTACCTGCGTGTTTGCGGCGTCGCGCCTTTTAAGCCTTGCCTTCCATACATAAGCACCCCTGGCGGCAAGGCAAGCCCTGCGCCGTCCTGCGGGAGCGTTTTTTCCCGGCCTGCGCCGCCGCTTGCCATGCCGCACAGGGGCGCATACACTGAAACCATGTCTGAAAAAAATAGTCATATACGCCTGCTGCCGCCCGAGCTGCGCAACCAGATCGCTGCCGGCGAAGTGGTTGAACGGCCCGCCAGCGTGTTGAAAGAACTGGTGGAAAACAGCCTGGATGCCCAGGCCTGTCAGATTGATGTCTGCCTTGAAAACGGCGGGCAAAGCCGTATCAGTGTACAGGACGACGGCTGCGGCATTCCTGCGGAAGACCTTGAGCTGGCCGTCACCCGCCATGCCACCAGCAAAATAAGCTGCCTGGAAGACCTTGAGCGTATCCTCTCCTATGGCTTCCGGGGCGAGGCTTTGCCGAGCATCGCCTCGGTCTCGCGCTTTACCATAACCTCCGCCGTTCGGGACGCTGCGGGGCAGGCTGCGGCCCACCGGGTAGAGGTGGAACACGGGCTGCTCAAAAGCTCCGGCCCGGCGGCCCTGCACAGGGGAACGCTGGTGGAGGTGCGTGATCTTTTTTCCAACATACCAGCCCGGCTGAAGTTTTTAAAGACCCCTTCCACCGAGTTCCGGCGCGCCCAGGACTGGCTGGCCCGCCTTGCACTGACGCGC
>NZ_JBAIYW010000003.1:0-1996 GCF_036763055.1 Desulfovibrio sp. 1214_IL3152
GGAACGTGCCGCCCCCGCCCCGCTGTAGCAGAAACGCGACGGGCGCGGCTCGTGGCGGACAGACCGCCACGGCTAGATTTCCATAATTTCCTTTTCTTTGCCGGCGCAGCGCTTGTCCACTTCAGCGACGTATTTGTCGGTAAGCTTCTGCACATCGTCAGTGGCGCGTTTTTGTTCGTCTTCGGTAATGGTCTTTTCTTTTTCCAGCTTTTTCAGGCTGTCATTGGCGTCGCGGCGCACGTTGCGCACAGCCACCTTGGCCTCTTCGCTGTATTTGCGCGCAACCTTGCCCAGTTCTTTGCGGCGCTCTTCGGTGAGGGGGGGCATGACAATGCGGATGAGCTTGCCGTCGTTGACGGGCGTAAGACCAAGGTCGGACTTGAGGATGGCTTTTTCGATCAGGGCAATGCCGCCCTTGTCCCAGGGCTGGATGGTCAGGGTGCGGCTGTCGGGCACAGCGATGGAGGCCATCTGGCTGATGGGCGTGGGCGTGCCGTAGTAGTCGGCCTTTATGCCGTCCACAAGGGCTGTGGTGGCGCGGCCGGTGCGCAGTTTGGCAAAGTCGCGGTCAAGAGCGGCAAGGGCTTTTTCCATGCGGTCTTCGGCATCAAGAAGGATGCTGTCGATATCCATAAATTATTCTCCTTGGGGCTGCGGCCTGCGGCCTGTTCCTTTGGGGATGGCGCTGCGCCTCCCTTTGCAAAAAAATCCGGGACGGTCTGATGTTGAAAAATCCAGACCGCCCGGCGCGGTTGTAAATTTCAAGCCTGTATGCGCTTGCCGAAACCTGGGCGTTGTTTCGGGCAGAATCGTGCCTGACCGGAAAGCCGGATTTTTCCGCCGTGGCATCACAAGCTCATGTGCGCCTGATCAGCAGTTGCGCACGATGGTTCCCACCGGTTCACCCATGACGGCACGCTGGATGTCGCCGCCGAACATGCGGCAGACAATGATAGGCACATTGTTGTCGCGCACCAGGGCAAAGGCCGTGGCATCCATGACGCCCAGGTGGCGGGCCAGGGTTTCATCGTAGCTTATGGTGTCAAACTTGACGGCATCGCTGTGCTTGGTGGGGTCCTTGTCGTAGATGCCGTCGACCTTGGTGGCCTTGATGATGGCATCGCACTTGAGTTCCATGCCGCGCAGCACCGCCGTGGTGTCGGTGGTGAAATAGGGATTGCCAGTACCGGCGGCGCAGATGACCACACGGCCTTTTTCCATATGGCGCAGGGCGCGGCGGCGAATGAACGGCTCGCACACTTCCTGCATGGTGATGGCCGAAAGAACGCGCGTGGGGTAGCCCTGTTTTTCCAGCATGTCCTGCACGGCCAGAGCGTTCAGTACTGTAGCCAGCATGCCCATATAGTCCGCCGATGAGCGCTCCATACCTTTGGCCGAGCCGGAAAGGCCGCGAAAAATATTCCCGCCGCCGATAACCAGGGCCATTTCCACGCCCATTGCAAGCACAGTGCCTATTTCGCGGCATATTTCGGCCACGGTATCGGGGTTGATGCCGGTCTTGTTGGACCCTGCAAGGGCTTCGCCGCTCAGTTTGAGCAGAACTCGCTTGTATGTCAGTGACATGTATCCGCCTTCGTCTGGATGGGAGGCCCGCATGAGGGCCGTTTTGCTGTGGAGCACCCGCAGTGCGCGGGCGTGAAAAAACGGGACCGGGCCTCCCCGGGCCCGTTCTCCCGCAACAGTGTGTTCATAACAGAAAATGTGGCTATCTCAAAGCATTTTTGCGGCCCTGCGGCCAGTGGGAAAGGGCCACTCCAGCAGCTCAAAGGGCAGGCTGCCGGACATTTCCGCAAGAACACGGCGTGTTTCTTTTTCCAGGTGTGGTGAAAAAATTATTTTAAGCAGGGCGGTTTTTGGCTCAATCACGGTAAAGTAGGCCGTATGGTCGTAAGCTTCGAGCAAAAAACGGAAAAGAGCCGTGTTCCGCGGGGCCAGGCGCACAAGCAGGTGGCCGCTGTGCCGGGGCGCTGCCAGG
>NZ_JBAIYW010000493.1:0-1990 GCF_036763055.1 Desulfovibrio sp. 1214_IL3152
CGCTGCGCAGAAGCCGCGCACGTCAAAGCCGCTGGCATTGACGCATTCGGCTATTTCGGCAACGGCCTTGGCCATGTTGCCGCCACCGCGCTGCATGGCATCGCCCACGGCTTCTTCCGAGCATTCCACTACAAAATCCACGTCCGCCGGAGCCATGCCCGCATTCCTGATCAGGTGCAGCAGGCAAAGCACGGCGCTGGCCTTGCTGGCGAGATTTTCCAGCATTATGCCGGCTTCAAGATTTTCATCGGTATCGTGGGCGCGGCGGCAGCAGCCCGCCACCTTGCCGCCAAAATACAAGGGCAGCGCGTGGTGCTTTTCCACGGCCTCAAGAATGTCGGCCTCGGGCCTGCCCTTTTCCAGACGGGCCATCTGCTTTTCGCCCATGACCGGATTTTGGGCCAGCTTGACGGCCACGGCCGAGGCAAAGCCCTCTTCAAGCCAGATAAGGTCAAAAACGTCGCAAATATCCATAAGCCCGATGAATTCGTCCTCGGGCATGATTTCGCCGAATTTGCCGAAGCGCTGCACGTCACCCGGGTTGTCTATCCAGGGTGCGGGGGCTGCGGCCAGCTCGTCCACGCTCATGGCGCCTATATAGGTTTTGTTGGGCGCGTAAGAAGCGGCCTGTTCATAGGTTTGCGCGTGCTTTGGCAATTCGCGCAGGAATTCTGAATCGGGCTTGGCGCGCCGCTCCTGCGCCGGTGTGCCGCCGTGATGCAGGGCCAGTTCCGGCGCAAAGTTCAGGCAATACGCCGCGGCCTTGATGCCAACAGTTTTCATGCTGCTATCCTCCAGCGTCTTTGCAGAGCACTGTCACTGGTAAAGAATTGCTTGACGGCAGGCCGTGCCTGCCTGTTCCTGTGCGTTGCATGGGTGGCAAAACCCTGCGGGTCATGCACGCAATCGTTACTTGACGCTCTGATGTTGAAGGTAGGCATAGGCCGACATGGCGGCCCTTGCGCCGTCGCCAGCCGCTGTAACAACCTGACGCAACGAGGTGTCGCGCACGTCGCCGGCGGCAAAAATGCCTGGGACAGAGGTCTGCAGATTGGCGTCGGTGACTATCCAGCCGCCGTCATCCGTCTGCAGCAGACCGTGCAGAAATTCGGCATTGGGCAGGGTGCCGATAAAAATGAACACGCCGCTCAGGTCAATCTGGCGAATTTCATTGGTCTTCACGTTGCGCACCATGATTTTTTCAACCATGTCGCTGCCTTCAATGGATTCCAGCACGCTGTCCATCACGGGAACAATCTTGGGATTTGCCAGAGCGTGCTCCACCACCAGCCTGTCGGCGCGGAATTCGTCGCGGCGGTGGATAAGGTAGACCTTGGAGGCAAAGCCCGTGAGGTAGCATGCCTCTTCCACCGCAGTGTTGCCGCCGCCGATGACGGCCACTTCCAGATCTTCAAAAAAAGCCGCGTCGCACACGGCGCAATAGGAAACGCCCATGCCCGTGTATTTCTTTTCTCCGGGGCAGCCCTGTTTGCGAAAATAGGCTCCGCTGGCGACGATCACGGCCCCGGCGGCGATTTCCGTGCCGTCCTTGAGCGTGATTATTTTTTCGTTGCCGCGAGTTTCGAGCTTTTGCACCGAAACCGAACGGAATTCCGCCTTGAAGAACTCCGCATGCGCGCGAAACGCGTCGGCCAGCCCCGTACCCGTGCCGTCAATGATGCCGGGATAGTTTTCCACCCTGCTGGTGGTCAGTATCTGGCCGCCGGGACGGCCTTTTTCCAGAACAAGGGTATCAAGACCGGCGCGCTTGCCGTAAATGGCGGCGGAAAGGCCCGCCGGGCCAGCGCCGATAATGACCAGTTCACGCTTTTCCATAAAAACTCCTTAAAAGGGCCGTATGCGTACGCCGCGCTGTTGCCGCGAGGTTCGCTGTGTGTCCTCCGGTTTTCGGCTTCGGCAAGGCCCGGCTTGCGGCGATGCCTTTTCCGGCACGCGGCACGGAACTCGTGGTCTTGCCGCCTGTGCCACG
>NZ_JBAIYW010000517.1:0-1990 GCF_036763055.1 Desulfovibrio sp. 1214_IL3152
GGCCTGGAAAGAACGCGCACCGGGCTGGCGTGTTCGCTGCTGGCTGGCCTGACGAAAAATATTGAAGGGTGGCTGGGGCAGACAGTTCAGGTAGATGGTTGCCCATGTAAAACTGAAAACAGCCCCGTCCTCTGCACTCCCCCCGGACCACCCCAGAGGCGTTCAATTACCTGGCAGTGGCGAGGGCTGGGCGTCTTGTGCTGCGGGAGCTTCCCCGCTTCGCTCGGCGATCTCCCTCCGTGCCGCGCAATGCCATCAACGGGCAGGCTTTGACTGATTGAGCGCGTTTGACAATGGACCGTGAAAACATCTTGTCAGCGCGCTGTTCCCTAGAGCAGATTAACTTTGAGAATATACATTCTCAAAGTTTAAGGCACGCTCACTTCGGCGCTTAACCGCGCAGATAAACTGCGCTTACGCCTCCGCAGCGAACGTCTGTTCACGCAGCCGCCAGAGCAATTTCAAAGTGAAATTGCTCTAGAGCATTTAACACTTGAAATGCTTGCTTACGGCAGGCAAAAGCCTGCCTACTCGCATTTCGTGGCAAGGATTTTTCAGGAAAACCCTTGCAGAGCAGTTGACTCGTTTCATTCGTAAACTGCTCTAAAAATTTCTGGCGTGAACCAAGGGGCATTGCAAGCTTCAACAGCCCTGGCCGCTGTTCCTTTCCATTTCAGCGCCACGTGCGTTGGCGGCCAGCACGGCATCCACCAGCAGACCGGTGAGTCCCGCGCGGTCCAGCGCGTTGACCCCGGCGATGGTCAGGCCCCCCGGCGAGCACACGTTGTCGCGCAACTGGGCCAAAGGCGTTGCATCTTCTTCCGCCATGTGCGCCGAACCGGCAAAGAGGGCCGTAACCATTTGCCGTGCCTGGGCATGGGAAAACCCCATTGTTACCCCCGCCTGCACAAGGCCCTGCATCATGGCGAAAACATACGCCGGGCCAGCGCCGATAAGGGCGGAAAAAGCCGTAAATTTGTCTTCAGCCATTTCAACGCACTGCCCAAGTACGCTGAAAAGCTGTAAAATATCCTGCCTGCGTTCATTGCTGAGTGCAGGATCCTCAAAGCACAGGGCAAACACGCCCATACCCACCAGGGCCGGGGTATTGGGCATGCAGCGCACCACAGGGCTGCGCCCCGCGGCCCATTGTTGCAGGCTTTGCATGGTGATGCCCGCCGCCACAGATACAATGACCTTGTCCTTGCTGAGGGCGGGACGTATTTGTTCCATTATTTCGTGTATCTGGTAGGGTTTGACGGCCAGCAGAATGATGTCTGCGTTTTCCGCCACAGCCAGAGGTGACGCCATGACGCGCACTCCGGCCTTTTCCAGGGCTTGCATGCGCGAGGCTGTGCGGTTGTAGCCGCAGAGCGAGTAGGCGCTGTTCCGGTTTTCGTTCCCAGTTCCAGGACGTGCCAGACCAGACATGATGGCTCCGCCCATGTTGCCGCAACCCACACAGCCTATGCGCAGCGTCATGATTTACTCCGAAATTTCCAATCCGTTAAAGAAATAGCCGATCTCAAAAGCCGCGGTTTCCTGCGCGTCTGAACCGTGCACGGCATTGGCCTCAAGGCTCTGGCCGTACATGGCGCGCATGGTTCCAGGCTCAGCCTGGGCGGGATTGGTGGCTCCCATGAGGGCGCGCCACCGGGGAACGGCGTCTTCGCCCCGCAATACAACGCAAACAACCGGGCCGGAAGACATGTAGTCCGTCAGGCTGTCAAAAAAAGGGCGCTCACGGTGAACGGCATAAAAACCGGCAGCCTGCGCCTTGGAAAGATGCAACCTTTTAAGGGCCACGATCTTCAGCCCTGAAGCTTCCATAGCCGCCAGTATTTCACCGGTCAACTGGCGCGAAACTGCGTCGGGCTTGATTATGGCAAAGGTGGATTGCATCATGGCGTACTCCTCATGCTAGTTTGGGTGAAATCAGGACGCCGCATGCGTCCCGCGCGCCCCTTGCGGCGCGTCGCCCGTCCGGAGC
>NZ_JBAIYW010000110.1:0-1988 GCF_036763055.1 Desulfovibrio sp. 1214_IL3152
TGCGGCGACCCCACCGCCCGCATGATGGGGCG
The DNA here is from genome assembly GCF_036763055.1 of Desulfovibrio sp. 1214_IL3152. NCBI lineage: Bacteria > Pseudomonadati > Thermodesulfobacteriota > Desulfovibrionia > Desulfovibrionales > Desulfovibrionaceae > Desulfovibrio > Desulfovibrio sp. 1214_IL3152. The sequence goes on from NZ_JBAIYW010000110.1 coordinate 33, forward strand.
GCTGACCCTCAACCCGCTGCCGCATATCGACCCGATGGGGCTGATGGTCTTCGGACTCACAAGCCTCAGCGGCTCCTTTGTTTTCGGCTGGGCCAAGCCTGTGCCGGTCAATCCGCGCTATTTTCGCGATCCGGCCAAGGGCATGATGCTGGTCGCCCTTGCGGGACCGCTGACCAACTTTATTCTGGCGGGAATTTTCGGCGTGCTGCTGCGCCTGACCCTGAATTTTTTTCCGCCCATTGAATGGCAGTACAGCAATTTCTACATTTTTGCCCTCAAATCCATGCAGGCAGGGGTTGTCATCAATTTCGGCCTGGGCTGGCTGAACCTGCTGCCCATCCCGCCGCTGGACGGAAGCAAGGTTGTAGCCTATTTTTTGCCCTTTAATGCAGCCTTGCGCTATCTGAGCGTCGAACGCTTCGGCTTTATCATCCTGCTGGGCCTGTTGTTCACCGGCCTGCTGGGCATGGTGCTGGGGCCGCTGGTGAGCGGCAGCGCCCGTGGCCTGTTGTCTCTGTTGGGCATTTTATAATTTCAAAGGACTGTTTTTCATGAGCAAAGAACTGCGCACTGTTTCCGGCATGCGGCCCACCGGCCCCCTGCACCTCGGCCACTACTTCGGCGTGCTGAAAAACTGGGTCGAATTGCAACACACGGAAGAGGCATACTTTTTTGTGGCAGACTGGCACGCCCTTACCAGCGATTATGCCGATCCGTCCAAAGTGGGCCAAAACATTCGCGAAATGGTCAAGGACTGGGTGGGCGCCGGCCTCAATCCCGAAGACTGCGTGATCTTCCGCCAGTCCGAGGTAAAGGAACATGCCGAACTTTCGCTGTTGCTCTCTATGATTACGCCCGTGTCCTGGCTTGAGCGCAACCCCACCTACAAGGAACAGCAGCAGCAGATCAGCAACAAGGACCTCGGCAATGCGGGTTTTCTGTGCTACCCCGTGCTCATGGCGGCGGACATCCTCATGTACCGCCCCCACGGCGTGCCTGTGGGCGAAGACCAGTTGCCCCATATGGAACTGACCCGCGAAATCGCCCGGCGCTTCAACTATCTTTACGGCGGCGACCTGCTGCCCGAACCCAAGGCCATGCTCACCCCGGCAGCCAAATGCCCCGGCCTTGACGGGCGCAAAATGTCGAAAAGCTACAACAACGGCATTTTTCTGTCAGACAACATGGCGGATATTCAGGAAAAAGTGCGTGGCATGTTTACCGACAAAGCCCGCCTGCGCAAATCCGACCCCGGCAATCCCGATGTCTGTAATCTCTTTCCGTACCACGTGCTTTTGAGCAGCGCCGAAGAACAGGCAGAAATCCGCCAGGGCTGCACCGCCGCTACACTGGGCTGTGTGGACTGCAAAAAAATATTCCTCAGAAACCTTGAAACATTCCTGACGCCCTTGCAGCAGCGCCGCGCCGTGCTCGATGCCAATCCCGCCCGGGTAGACGAAATCCTCGCTCACGGCAATGAACGCGCCCGCGCCTTTGCCTGCCAAACCATGAGTCTGGTACGCGAAAAAATGGGGCTGTAGTTGAAATTTGTAAGTGTGGATTACGGCCTGGCCCGCACGGGCCTGGCCGTGTCGGACCCTGACGGGCGCATGGCCTTCCCTCTGGCGACCGTGCGCCTGCAAGACTATACTGACCGCAAGCTCTTTCTCGCCGCCCTGGCGGAAAAAATCATCGAAACCGGGGCGGAAGCGGTTGTGGTGGGCCTGCCCCTCACGCAGGACGGGGAAGAAAGCCTGATCACAAGGCAGGTGCGCAATGTTACCCAGCGCCTCAAGCGTCGCGTGCCTCTGCCTTTTTATTACATGGTCGAAGAGCTGAGTTCCGAAGAAGCCTGGGCCGACCTGCGCGAAGCCGGGCTGAAGATGCGCAAGCGCAAGGCCGTGCTTGACCAGCAGGCCGCGGTCCGCATCCTGTCATCCTTTCTATCCCTTGCCC
>NZ_JBAIYW010000283.1:0-1987 GCF_036763055.1 Desulfovibrio sp. 1214_IL3152
CTTGGCGGCTACGCAAGGCCCTGGGGGCCGCTGGTGGCCGTGGCCGTGTTCGACATTCTGTTCCGCGTCTGCTCGCTTGGCGTCTCGTGGCTGTTCATGCGGGAAAATCCCGCCATGCTCATGGCCGCCATTCCTGTGGTGACCCTGGGCTACCTCGGCGCCGTCATGGGTCTTTTTACCGGTGTGGGAGCCGTAAGGGAGCTGCGCCATGCAGGCATTGTACGCCAGTAATACCCCGTTGCCGCAAGGCTGGCTTTATGAGGCAGATGTGCGGGCCAAGCTCGCGGTGAGCCTTCTTGCGTCCATAGGCACGCTGGCCGTTTCAAACCTTGCGGGGCAGCTTGTTCTGGCGGGGGCATCACTGTGCTACGCGCTTTTCATGCGCCGGCCCAAGGCCCTTCTTGTGGCCTATGCCGTTATGGCCGTCATGTGTCTCATGGCCCTCGGCTGTGTGTGGGTTATGGGCCGCATATCGCCCAGGCTCATGGGCAACATGCATTACGCCTCGCTGACCATTCCCTTTCTGCGCATGCTCACCATGATGCATGTAGTGCTGCCCCTTGCGCTTTCAAGCCGGGTACAGAACCTGCTGGATGCCCTGCGCGGCCTGCGCCTGCCCTTTTGCATCTACCTGCCCTCGGCGGTCATTATCCGGTTTATTCCCACCTTTATAAATGACGTCAAACAGGTAACGGAATCTCTCAAGCTGCGCGGCTACCGCCTGAACCCCTGGACCCTGACCCGCCATCCGGTGCTCAGCCTGCGCCTTTTGTTCACCCCTCTGCTTTTCCGCTCGCTGCGCACCTCGGAAGACCTGGGCATTGCGGCGGAACTCAAGGGCCTTGGCATGGGCGAAAGCCTTACCCCCTACCGCAAGAAAGCCTGGACCCGCAGCGACAGCCTGCTCATAGCGGCTGCCGTGCTTGTCATCACCGGCGCGGGCGTATGTCAGTTCATTCTGGGCGGCCCGGCAGGAGGTATGCGCTGATGCTGCGTTTTGAAAATGTGAGCTACACCTATCCCTTCCAGCAGCGGCCCGCAGTGAGCAACATCTCGCTTGAAGTCAGGCCGGGGGAGCTTGTGCTTTGCACCGGAGCCAGCGGCTGCGGCAAATCCACCCTCATCCGTCTGGCAAACGGCCTGTGCCCCCTGCATTTTGAGGGGACGCTGGAAGGCCGCGTTCTGGTCAACGGCACGCCGACCACAGAACAGGGCCTGCCCCGGCTGGCACGTCAGGCCGGAACCCTTTTTCAGGACCCCGAGCAGCAGTTTTTTGCCCTCAATGTGGAGGACGAACTGTCCTTTGCCCTGGAATGGCAGGGGATGCCCGTGCCGCAGATGCATGAGGCCGTCAACGGCGCCGTGCGCCATTTTGGTCTGGAATCGCTGCTCGGCGCATCCATTCACGAGCTTTCCGAAGGCCAGAAGCAGAAAGTGGGACTTGCCGTCCTGTGGACGCAAAACCCGCAGGCGCTCATTCTGGACGAGCCTACCGCCAACCTTGATCCGGAATCCACGGCAGAACTGGCCCTGCGTCTCGGCGAACTCAAGCGGAAGGGCATGGCTATTCTGGTCGTGGACCACCGCCTGTACTGGCTGGCCGACGTGGCCGACAGGGTCGTGATCATGCAGGACGGCCTCATTCAGGCGCAAGGTGATTTTTCCCTCCTCCACGACGATGCGCTGCGCGCCCGCTATGGCCTGCGTCAGGCCTGCGTGCCTGACGCCCGCCCTCTGCTGCCTTCCGCTTCAGAAGCGGACGAAAAAATTGTGGACGTACACGGCCTGACCTACGCCCACAAAGGCGGGCAGCCTCTGTATAAAAATGCCCGTATGAGCCTGCCCGCCGGTATCACGGCCCTGATCGGCCCCAACGGCACGGGCAAGACAACCCTGGCGCGGGTGCTGGCGGGACTGAACCAGCCCCAGGCCGGGGAAATCCGCCTGTCCGGCCAAGCCCTGAACAATGCCCAACGCCTCGCCCGCA
>NZ_JBAIYW010000389.1:0-1978 GCF_036763055.1 Desulfovibrio sp. 1214_IL3152
GGTCATACCGGTAAAGATAGTGCGCGTCACGGGCGATACGGTTATCCGGCCACATGCTGAGGGTGCTGTCCGGGTGCAGCTCCGGGTCGGGCAGGCGGTTACCTGCCGGGTCTGTGGCATACGGGATGCGGATATCAAGGTTCGCTGCGGTGGTGTGAACGCCGGTCAGCCTGCCGGTGGTGCTGTAGCTGTAACTCCGGGTCTGGCGCGGGCTGCTGATGCGGATGAGTTCGCCGTTGTCGTTCCAGGTGTAATCGCGGTCAGACAGCAGGCTGTTCAGGTGCTGGCTCTGTAACTGCCCGGCAGGGGTATAAGCGGTGGTGAGTTCATAACGGCCGAAGCTGCGCAGCGTTTCCCGGTGCAGGCGGTCGCGGGTGTACTCCACCAGCGGTGTGTCGCCGAGTTTCATGCCTGCCAGGTAACCGCTGCCGTAGGTCAGCCATTCCACGGCGGGCAGGCTGTCCGGTATACAGCGGTTCGCCAGCCCCTGCGCGTTGTACGCATGTCTGGTCTCATGCTGCCAGAGCAGTGCTTCCGTCTGCGGGTGATGCACCGTCTGACGCTCACCGGTCAGCCGGCCTTTCTCATCATACCCGTAATGCACCGTCACCCGGTGCCCTTCGCTGATATGGCTGATGTCTGTCAGCCAGCCGCGTTCGTCATACTGCCACTGCTCTGCGGTTTCGCCATTCACGGTGCGGTGCGTGAGGCGGTCTGCTTCGTCATAGTGCCAGTGGGTGACCAGCCCCTCATCCTCGCTGCGGATAAGTTTGCCGGTCAGGTCGTGGTGATAACGCTGTGTGCGGCCGTCAAAGCCGGTTTCCTGTATCAGCCGGTCGAGTACATCGTAACGGAAGGTGGTGTGGCTGCCGTTTTCACTGGTCAGGCGGATGACCCGTCCGGCAGCATCGTATTCCATACTGCGCGTCAGACCGCCCTGCGTGGTACAGATGGCTTTTCCCCACGCATCGTACTGTGTCCCGTTTCTGCTGCCGTCCGGGGCAATGACGGCGGTCAGGTCACCGGCGGCGTTGTATTCATACCGCGTTTCATGGCCCTGCGTGTCTTTCACCGCAGTTAACTGTCCACGGCTGTCGTATGCGTGGTACTGGCTCAGGCCTTCCTCGCGGTGCACCGCCGTCACCTGACCAAAACGGTCATGGTCATAGCGGGTTACATAACCGGAACAGTCAGTGAAGGTCAGCAACTGACCGTAACGGCTCCACGTCATGGTTTTCCGGCTGCCGGTGGCATCTTCCGTTGCGCAGGGTAAGTCACTGTGTGGATTATCATAACGGTAGCGGGTGATATCGCCGTCAGGGGCGGTTTCCTGAATCAGACGGCCGGATTCATCATATTCCCGGCGCAATTCCAGCCCGTCAGGCCCGGTGGCTGACGTTAACTGGTTGTGGTGGTTATAGTAAAACGCCGATGCCCTGCCATCCGGCGTGGTTATGCGCGTGATGAGGCCCGTCACCACATCCGGGCTGTACTCTGTTGTCCTGCCTGCGGCATCCGTCTGTGCCCTGAGCCTGCCCACGGCGTCAAACTGACTCTGCGTGACGCTGCCGTCCGCGTGTTCCTTTTTCACCACCCGCTTCAGCCCGGCTTCGCCCTGCGTGTGCAGCACTTCACGGCGGTCCAGGCTGTCGGTGATGGTGATGCGGTCTTTCTCATACTGATACGTGTAGCTTAAGCCTGCCGGGTTTAGCTGTTCTGTCACCCGCCCGTCGCTGTCGTAACGGTAACGGATTTCCGGTCGGCCCGTGTGACGGTGCGCCACCATCCGGCCCCGGTATTTATCATCGTAAGTAAAGCTGCGCACCTGTGTATTGCTGCGGTCATACACTGCCGCCAGTTCGCCGCGCGGCGTCCAGCCATAGCGCACCAGCGGCGCGGCAGGTAAATTCTCCGGGTATTCCGGGTCGTGCGTCAGCCACACGGCAGACAGACGGATGCCGTTGTCCCGGCCATATTC
>NZ_JBAIYW010000469.1:0-1977 GCF_036763055.1 Desulfovibrio sp. 1214_IL3152
GGGGAGTGCAGAGGGGGCCTCGGAGGGGCGCAGCCCCTAACAGGCCCCCTCTGCCGCCCGCCGCGCAGGCGGCCCAAACAACATCAAAGAAAAAGCCTTCATGCCCGCAGGGCGGCAGCATTCCTTCTCGAAGACCGACCCCTTTCACCTCTTTGCCCGCCGCATCGGCGGCCCAAACAAAAAATAAAGAAGAAGCCTCCGCGCCCACAGGGCGGCAGTATTCCCTTTCGAAGACCGACCCCTTTCACCTCTTTGCCCGCCGCATCGGCGGCCCAAACAAGGAATAAAGAAAAAGCCTCCGCGCCCGCAGGGCAACAAAAAAATTTCTCGAAGGCCGAGCCAGTCCCCCTCCTGCCCCGCCGCGTCCAAGCTGCCTTGATGACAGCCCCCATCGCCACATGTATCTTCAGAGCGCGAACAAAATTTAAAAAAACAAAAAACCGAGCACCATATTTTACCGGCTCACAACCCGGTATAAACTCCTTCCCAGAGGAATCCGCATGCACTGTCAGCATCTTCTTTTCGATCCAAGCCGCATCCCCTCACCCTGCTTTGTGCTGGATGAAAACCGGCTCAACGCCAATGCAGCCATACTCAACAGTGTGCAGGAGCGCACCGGGGCGAAAATCCTTCTGGCCCTCAAGGGCTATGCCGCCTGGAAAACATTTCCGCTGCTTTCGCGCTTCAAGGGACACGGCCCGCTGTGGGGAGCCTGCGCCAGCTCCGTTGACGAGGCCCGTCTGGCCCGTGAAGAATTCGGCGGCGAAGTCCACGCGTTCGCCGCAGGCTGGAACAGGCGTGAAATGGCGGAACTGCTCACCCTGACGGACCACATCGTGTTCAACTCCACGGCACAGTGGCGCGAGTTCGCCCCTGCCATTGAAATGTGGAACAAGGGCCGTTGCCCGGACAGGCAAATACAGTGCGGGCTGCGCATCAACCCCGAACATTCCGAAGGCGCTGTGGAAATTTACAATCCCTGCGCGCCGGGTTCGCGTCTGGGCATACGCCGCAAGCATTTCGACCCCGCAGCCATGACGGGCATATCCGGCCTGCATTTTCACACCCTGTGCGAACAGGGGGCCGACGCTCTTGAGCGCACACTGGCTGCCGTAGAAAAAAACTTCGGCCAGTGGCTGCCCCAATGCCGCTGGATCAACATGGGCGGCGGCCACCACATCACCAGGCCGGGCTACGACCTTGACCTGCTCTGCCGTCTGCTGACGCAATGGCGCGACCGCTATCAGGCCCAGATATACCTTGAGCCGGGCGAAGCCGTGGCGCTGGACGCGGGCTGGCTTGCAGTCACGGTGCTGGACGTCATTGAGGCCGATATGCCCATCGCGATTCTGGATATCGGCGTTCCCTGCCATATGCCCGATGTTATCGAGATGCCCTACCGACCGCGCGTGCGCTACGAGCATGACGGGGCCGCCGTTCTCGCCGGAGAAGCCGGGCAAAAAAGCTGGACCTGCCGCTTGGCGGGCAAATCCTGCCTGGCGGGCGATGTGGCCGGGGAATACTCTTTTGACGCGCCCCTCAGGCCCGGGCAACGTCTTGTCTTTGAAGACATGGCTATTTACAGCATGGTCAAGACCACCACATTCAACGGCCTGCGCCTGCCTTCCATCGGCATCTGCGGGCCTGACGCCGCCGGGGATATGGACTTTCGCATGCTGCGGGAATTCGGCTACGCGGACTTTAAAAACCGGCTGTCCTGAGGCGCGGGCAACACCGCCCGGCTCACTGCCCCAAACTGCCAAACAGGCTGGCAAGCAGGCTGACAGGCTGGCGGCACGTTGCCCGCCTGGGTGTCAGGTACGTCAGACGCAAAAAAAGCGCCCCGCGGGGCGCTTTTTGATATGGCAAAGGTGAACGCTTTCAGGCTCCCGCAGGGCCTGCGGCAGCACCGGGCGTGAAAACAGAACTGCCCAAAGGCATTCCCGTACCAGTTCCCGGCCCGCCCGCTGCGGGCTG
>NZ_JBAIYW010000353.1:0-1971 GCF_036763055.1 Desulfovibrio sp. 1214_IL3152
AATGCCGGTGGGCAACCCCCGAAGAACTGGAAAACCTGGCAATGCCCGCTGCCCACCGCAAGCTGGCGGACAGCCTTTTCGCCCTGCGGGGCGAAAAACAGCCCGCCCACAGCCCACCGCCGGAAGAGCAGAACAGCCTCATATGATATTTGATAAAAATGAGGCAATAATCATACTTTCTCCTTGCATTTTCTATATACTATTTCCTATCATCAGGTAGAGAGAAATGGATGTCCTGCGAAGGGCAGGCATGAGGCAAGAGCAAGAATTTGCGGCTGACGCGGACCCGAAAGCCGTGTCAGACAGCATACCCGAAAATGCGGATCACACGCCGTCCTTTGCCCATTCGTTGCGCGCCCTGCTGCGCATCATGGGCAAGCCGGTGTCGCTTCCTCTGTTGCTCAGCGGCATACGCGGCGGCCCGAGCTCAGATTCGCCCTCGGCCTGCCTGCGTTCAGCCAAGCGCTACGGCCTTGACGCACGCATTGTGCGTCGCAAAAATCTCAACAGCATCTCTCCCCTTGTGCTCCCCTGTATTCTGCTGCTCAAAAACGAGCAGAGCTGCGTCCTGCTGCAGCAAAATGCCAAAGCAGACACTGCGGAAGTGATTTTTCCCGAAGAGGGCGACCAACCCAAAACCGTAAGCCGCCGGGAACTGGAAGACCAGTACACCGGCTATGCGGTTTTCGGCAGTCTTGCAAAAAAACTGGACGCCCGCGCCCGCATAGCCCTGCCCGTCACCAAGCGCTGGTTCTGGGATGTCATCGCCCACTACATGCCGCTGTACAAGCATGTCATCATTGCCACTGTCATTATCAATTTTCTTGGCATCGCGGGTTCGCTCTTTGCCATGAATGTTTATGACCGCGTTGTCCCCAACCAGGCCGAAGAAACCTTGTGGGTGCTGGCATCAGGCGTGTTGCTGGCCTATATGGTGGACTTCATCCTGCGCAACGTGCGCGGCTATTTTGTGGACCTGGCCGGACGCAACGCAGACGTGGTGCTGTCCAGCAAGCTTATGGAAAAGGTGCTCAACCTGCGCATGGACGCAAAACCCGACTCCACAGGTGCGCTGGTAAACAATTTTAGCGGTTTTGAATCATTACGGGATTTTTTCAGTTCCGGCAGCCTGGTGGTTCTGGCCGACCTGCCCTTTCTCATCATCTTTCTCGCCCTCATATTTCTTATCGGCGGCCCCGTTGTGGGCGTGCCGCTGGCTGCCGTGCCGCTCATGGTAGGCCTGGGCCTTCTGCTGCAACTGGGCGCGCGCCGTCATGCCGCCACCAGCTACCTGCTGAACATGCAGAAAAACGCACTGTTGATCGAAATCGTGCACGGGCTTGAAACCGTAAAGACCAGCCGGGCGGAAAGCCGCCTGCTCTATCTGTGGGAACAGATCTGCGATGCCTCGGCGGAAACTTCGCGCATCTCCCGCCGCTATGCCACGTTGACGCTCAGCATTTCGAGCGGGCTCAGCCAGCTTGTGTCGGTGGGGGTCATCGTATGGGGCGTATACCGCATCATGGACGGCGCGATGACTATGGGCGGCCTTATTGCCTGCAACATACTGGCCGGGCGGGCCATGGCCCCGCTCATGCAGATGGCGGGCATGATCTCGCGACTGCACCAGTCGCGCATGGCCCTTGCGGCGCTGAACACCATCATGGAACTGCCCATCGAAGACCCGGTCGAGAACGACAAGACGGACTTTGGCCTGCTTCAGCCCGCCTTTACCTTCAGTCACGTAAGCTTCAGCTACCCGGGGGCAAAGCACAATTCCCTGTCGGACGTCAGCTTTACCATCCGCCCCCACGAAAAAGTGGCGATCATCGGGCGCATGGGATCGGGCAAGTCCACCATAGGCCGCCTTATGATGGGGCTTTACACGCCTCAGGACGGGGCAGTGCGGTTCGGCGGCGTCGACCTGCGGCAGATGGACGCCGCCAACCTGCGTGGCCGCATAGGCTACCT
>NZ_JBAIYW010000364.1:0-1949 GCF_036763055.1 Desulfovibrio sp. 1214_IL3152
TCCGCGCGGCGGCGCGAAGGCCCGTTGTCGCGCGGTCAGGCGCTTGCCATATGGGGCGCTTTACAGTAAATTTTTTCCCTTGCGGACTCAGGCGGCCATGTGCGCCGCCAGTGATGCCGCCCTACCTAATGAGTCTTGCGGAGGACAGTCATGCAAAAGATGAAGTACATCTGGGTTGACGGAAAAATGGTTCCCTGGGACGAAGCCCAGGTTCACGTGCTCACACATGCCCTGCATTACGGCAGCGCCATTTTCGAGGGCATCCGGGCTTATGCCGGTGCCGACGGCACGTCCGCCATTTTCCGCCTTGAAGACCACTGCAAGCGTATGCTCAACTCCGCCAAGATCCTACGCATGAACCTTACTCTTACCGTGGAAGAGCTGGTAAAAGCCTGTGTGGAAACGCTTGAAATCAACAAACTGCCCGAAGGCTATGTGCGTCCGCTTTCTTTCGTGGGCTATGGCGAAATGGGCGTTTACCCCGGCAACAATCCGGTGCAGACCATTGTGGCTGTCTGGCCCTGGGGGGCCTATCTTGGCGCTGAAGCCCTGGAAAAAGGCATCCGCGTCAAAACCAGCACCTTTGCCCGCAGCCATGTGAACACCAGCATGTCCAAAGCCAAGGCCGCCGGCAATTACATCAATTCCATCCTTGCCAAGGTGGAAGCCAAGGACGAAGGCTATGACGAGGCCGTCATGCTGGACACCAGCGGCTATGTGTCTGAAGCCACCGGCGAAAATATCTTTATCGTGCGCGACGGCCGCATCAAGACCACGCCGTGGACGTCCATCCTCGGCGGCATCACCCGCGATTCCGTCATGAAGCTGGCTCAGGACCTGGGCTACACGGTGGAAGAACAGCAGTTTACCCGTGACGAAATGTATATTGCCGACGAGGCGTTCTTCACCGGCACCGCTGCGGAAGTAACCCCCATCCGCGAGATGGACCACCGCCAGATCGGCGCCGGACACGCCGGCCCCGTAACCAAGCATCTGCAAACCGAATACTTCAAGATCGTCAAGGGCCAAAACCCCAAGTACGCCGGCTGGCTGCATCACTATAAAGTTTAGGGAAGCGCTGGATAAAGCGCTTCCCGTGGCTCCTGCGCAGGCAGGAGCCCAAAAAACGTGAACAGGGGGAATTCACTTCCCCCGTTAACCAAGCGTTTTTTATGCCTTTCCAAAAAATGGAAGCCATTTTTTGGCATCGAGCTGAGGAAATCGAAGATTTACTCAGCGGATACCTGAAACACTTTCACCTTGAAGCTGAACAGGCGCCGGCCCACCGGGCGCGCCGCCAAGAAATCATGAAGCATCTCTCCCTCGCCTCGCGCTACCGCCCCCAGACCTTTGCCCAGGTGGCGGGACAGGACATGGTCAAAGCCGTCCTTTCCCGCGCCGCCGCCGAGGACAGGCCCGCTGCGGCCTATCTTCTGAGCGGCACGCGCGGCGTGGGCAAGACCACCATTGCCCGCATCTTTGCCAAGGCCCTCAACTGCGAGCACTCTCCCGGTCCCGAGCCGTGCAACGAGTGCGCCCAGTGCCGCAAGATCACCCAGGGCGTGCATGTGGACGTAACGGAAATTGACGGCGCGTCCAACAACAGCGTGGAAGACGCCCGCTCCCTGCGCGAAACCATCGGCTACGCCGCCATGGAAGGCCGCTACAAGGTCTTCATCATCGACGAAGCCCACATGCTCACGCGCAATGCCTTCAACGCCCTGCTGAAAACCCTTGAGGAACCGCCGGAGCGCGTGGTTTTTATTTTCGCCACCACCGAGGCGCACAAATTTCCCGTCACCATTGTGAGCCGCTGCCAGCATTTCGTGTTCCGCCATCTGAGCGAAGACGCTCTGGTCGAGCACCTTTCCGGCGTGCTGCGCAAGGAAAACGTCGCTTTTGAAGACAGCGCCGTGCGTCTGCTGGCCCGCCGCGCGGCGGGCAGCGTG
>NZ_JBAIYW010000322.1:0-1945 GCF_036763055.1 Desulfovibrio sp. 1214_IL3152
GCCTGCGCGGAGCCTGTTTCGTCATTCCGCGCGAACGCGGAAAGAGGAACAAAGTCCGGCAGCAGGCCCGCCAGTTCCGGGCCGGTGGCAGCGCAGATAAGCAGGCTCACGCGGTTTACAGCCTCCAGTAGTCTATGCCCGCGTCACGCATGGCGGCCGGGTCGAGAAAGCTTTTTACGTCCAGCACAACGGCCTTGTCCGGCTGGGCAAAGAGACCTTTTATGGCATCGGGGGACAATGCCTTGTACGCATCGTGTCCCACTGCCAGGATAAGGGCATCCAGATTGTGCAGGTCGCCCTGGGGCAGCAGAATCTGGCCGTATTCGTGCAGGGCTTCGGCAGGATCGGCCTCGGCGTCGCTCACGAGCACCTGCACGCCGTAGTCCTCAAGTTCGCGGATAACGTCCACCACGCGGGTATTGCGCAGATCCGGCACGTTTTCCTTGAAGGTAAAGCCCAGAATGCCCACGCGCGCGCCGCTGATGATGCGGCCGCTTCTGATAAGGCGCTTGACCGTGCATTCGGCCAGGTACTTGCCCATATTGTCATTGATGCGACGGCCCGCCAGGATGACTTCGGGGTGAAAGCCCAGTTCTTCGGCCTTGTAGGTAAGGTAGTAGGGGTCCACGCCAATGCAGTGGCCGCCCACAAGACCGGGCCGGAAGGGCAGGAAATTCCACTTGCTGCCTGCGGCCTGAAGCACTTCAAGGGTATCAATGCCGAGGCGGCCGAAGATGATGGCAAGCTCGTTCATGAGGGCGATGTTGAGGTCGCGCTGGGTGTTTTCGATGACCTTGGCGGCTTCGGCCACCTTGATGCTGGAGGCGCGGTGTATGCCTGCCGTGACCACCGAGCCGTAGATCTGAACCAGCAGGTCTGTGGTAACGTCGTCGGAGCCGGAAACAACCTTGGTGATGGTTTCAAGGGTGTGCACCTTGTCGCCGGGGTTGATACGCTCGGGCGAGTAGCCCACGGTAAAGTCGCGGCCAAAGGCGAGGCCGGACTCGCGCTCAAGGATGGGGACGCAGATTTCTTCGGTCAGGCCGGGGTACACGGTGGATTCGTATACGACCACGCAGCCCTTGCTCATGTGGCGGCCCACGGTGGTGCTGGCCCCCACCACGGGAGTAAGGTCGGGGGAGCGGTGATCGTCAATGGGCGTGGGAACAGCCACAATAATGACGGCGGCCTGCCTGAGGTCGGCCGGATCGCAGGAATAGCGCACATTGGCGGCCTGGAGTTTCTGGTCGTCCACTTCGCGGGTGCGGTCGTGCCCGTCCTGCAGTTCCTTGATGCGCGGGGCGCTGATGTCAAATCCCAGCACGCTCATGCGGCGCGAAAGGGCCACGGCCAGGGGCAGACCCACATAGCCGAGGCCGACGACGGCCAGCGTTTCTTTGCCTTGTTGCAGGGCCTCGAATGTCACCATAATTTCATTCCTTTACAAAACAGGCTTTTTTCGTCACCAAGAAAAGCATGGACTTCAATATAGAACTTTTTTTCCGCGCCCTGGGCCTTGCCATCGTGCTTGAGGGGCTGTGCTGGACGCTTTTCCCCGGCGGTATGCGCCGGGCGCTGCTGAGCATTCTTCCTCTGCCGGAAAGCCGCTTGCGTGTGCTGGGGCTGACGGCTCTGGCACTGGGGCTGCTGGTCGTCTGGCTGGCTTCACGCTAGAGCAGTGAACCCCCGAAATGCTCGTTTACGGCAGGCAAAAGTCTGCCTGCCCGCATTTCGTGGCAAGGATTTTCCTGAAAATCCTTGCAGAGCAGTGAACTCATTTCATTCGTAAACTGTTCTGGCGCCTGCCGGGCAGCCTTGTCGCAAGGCTTTCTTGCCTGTGGCCCCATGCGGCAAACAGCGCTTGCGCGCGCTTTCGTAATGAGGCCCGAAAGGCATTCTGTCTCTGCGGCCTGTGGCGAAAGGCCGTGCTTGCTCCACCGGTGTT
>NZ_JBAIYW010000031.1:0-1944 GCF_036763055.1 Desulfovibrio sp. 1214_IL3152
GCGGTGCGCCAGCGCCGGAAAGACCATCTACATGGTAGCGGCGGCGGCGCGGGGGCAAAAGCCCCTGGGGCCGCCAAACCATCATGACCATCATGGCCAGGCCAAAAATAAGCATGCGCGCGTTGGAAAATTCCCGCAGCAGCTCCGGCAGGCCGATGAACAGAAACGCGCTGATAAGCACGCCTATCTGGCTGCCGCCGGAAAGGATAACCACGGCAAAAATAATGACGGATTCCATAAAGCTGAACGATTCCGGCGAAATGGTCGTCATCTTGGCCGCATACAGCGTTCCCGCCATGCCCGCCCAGAACGCCCCGAGCACAAAAGCCATGAGCTTGTAGTGGGTGACGTTGACGCCGCAGCCTTCCGCAGCCACATCATCTTCCTTGATGTAGTTGAGAGCGCGGCCAAAGCGCGAATGCCACAAGCCGTAAAAAAGCAGCAAACTCACGGCCACCATGCCCCAGACCAGATAGTAGAACTGGATGCCCCTGACGACCTTGAAGCCGAAAAAATTGGGGCGGCTGATGCCGAAAATACCGTTGGCCCCGCCGGTAAGGCCGAAAACGTCGTTAATAAGCGCAATGCGCACAATTTCCACAATGCCGATGGTCACGATCAGCAGATAGTCGCCGCGCAGATGAATGATGGGCCGCGCCACCAGCAGAGCAAAGGCGGCGGCCACGGCTCCGGCCACGGGCATGGTCCAGAAGATGGGCCACTGGCACAATGTGTTCAGTATGGCGGTGGTGTACGCGCCCACGGCAAAAAATGCCGCGTGTCCCATGTGAAAGATGCCCGCCTGCCCCAGGATAACATTGAGTGAAAGCGAAAGCAGGGCATACAGGCCAATGCTCACGCACACGTCCGTCCAGTAGGCGTTGCTGATGAGGGGCAGCACGCAGATAACCGCCGCCAGAGCGACTCTGGCGGCAATACGAAGAGGCTCTTTTCTCATAGCTTGTCCGCCGTGCGTTCGCCCAGAATGCCGGTGGGACGGATGATAAGGATGAGGATGAGCACAAAGAAAGCAATGGCGTCTTTCCAGGCAATGGCGATGTACCCGGCGGCCAGGGCTTCGATAACGCCAAGCAAAAGCCCGCCTATCATGGCTCCGGGAATATTGCCGATGCCGCCCAGAATGGCCGCGGTAAAGGCTTTAAGGCCATAACTCCAGCCCATGGTAAAGTCTATCTGCCCGTAATAGATGCCCACCATAAGCCCGGCGGCTCCGCCAAGGCCCGGCCCGATAAGAAAAACCAGGCCGATAATGCGGTCCACGTTGATGCCCATAAGCTGCGCCGCGCCGGGATCAATGGCTACCGCGCGGATGGCCGCCCCGGTGCGCGAACGCTGAATAAAGGCCCACAGGCCGAGCATAAGAATCACGCTGGCGGCGATGACCAGAAGGCGCACGCCGGGAACGGCCAAGCCGAAAAGATGCACGGTAAAATCTGGTCTCAGATAATCGGGGTACACGTAAAAGCGCGCGCCATAGATGAGCATGACGGCGTTTTGAAAAAATATGGAGGCTCCGAGAGCCGAAACCACGGCAGAAAGACGGCCCGCATTGCGCAGGGGCCGATAGGCCGTGCGTTCAAGCAAAAAGCCGATGATGGCTACCAGCAGGGCCACCATGACAAAAACGGCCAGCACGGCCACCACGGGATTGAGCATGCCCGAAAGATTGCAACTGACCAGCAGGGTCAGTCCAAGATAGGCCCCAATGGTGAACAGGTCGCCGTGCGCGAAGTTGATGAGCTTCAGCACGCCGTACACCATCGTATAGCCCAGGGCCACCAGGGCGTAGATGCCCCCCACGGCAAGGCCGTTCAAAAGCTGCTGTAAAAACTGTTCCATAAAGCGTTATACCCTTGCCACGCTCCGGCGGCGTAAAAAAACGCGCGCCTCGCCGTGGGCGGAGAGGCTGCGCCCCGCCGCCGG
>NZ_JBAIYW010000292.1:0-1941 GCF_036763055.1 Desulfovibrio sp. 1214_IL3152
TGCCAGTTGCGGCTGTTCCGCCTGCCCCGTGGGCCGCGCCGATTGCGTCGGCTGCGCATGGCACGGCTGATGGCAAGCACGTTGTATGTAGTCCGATTCAGTGGCCGCTGCGCCTTTCTGCTTTGTACGCATTTACACCCCGTGGCGAAGCTGATAAAATTGGCGGCTGTAATCTCGCCGTATACGCCGCATTGCGTCCCCTTTCGTGAAGGAGCCTCTCATGCAGATTTCAGATCGTTTGAGCAGCATCAAACCCTCTCTGACCCTCAGTGTCAACAGCCGCGCCCTGGAGCTTAAGGCACAGGGCGTTGCCGTAACCAGTCTGGCCGTGGGCGAACCGGATTTTCCCACGCCAAGGCATGTCTGTGAGGCCGCCAAGGCCGCCATTGACGAAAATTTTTGCCGCTATACCGCCGTACCCGGCATTCCGGAACTGCGTAAGGCCGCCGGCGCGTACTTTGACCGCGCCTATGGCGTGCCAGTGCCGCTGGAATCCATTGTCATCGGGGCCGGGGGCAAACACTGCCTTTACAATTTTTTGCAGGCCACGGTTAATCCGGGCGACGAGATTCTTATTCCCGCGCCCTACTGGCTGAGCTACCCGGATATGGTCATGCTGGCCGGCGGCGTGCCGGTTACGGTACATGCCGGGCCTGAACAGGGCTTCAAGGTGACGCCCGCCATGCTGGACGCCGCGACGACGGGCAAAACGCGTCTGCTTATTCTCAATTCGCCCAGTAATCCTACTGGGGCGGTGTACACCGAGGCCGAATTTACGGCCATTATGGACTGGGCCATGTCGCGCGGCATTTTTGTGCTGTCTGACGAAATTTATGACCAGCTTGTTTTTGCCCCGGCCAAAATGACCAGCGCTATCGGCTGGTTTGCGCGGTATCCCGAGCAAGTGGCCGTGCTCAACGGACTTTCAAAAAGCTATGCCATGACGGGCTGGCGCGTGGGCTTTCTTGCCGCGCACCCCACACTGATAAAAAAAATATCATCCATGCAGGGACATAGCACGTCCAGCATATGCTCCATCGCGCAAAAGGCGGCCCTGGCGGCCCTGACCGGCCCTACGGACTGCATTGACGCCATGCGCCAGGCTTTTGTGCGTCGTCGCGATCTGGGCATGAAAATCATAGGCTCCTGGCCTTGGGCCGTATGTCCCAAGCCCGACGGGGCTTTCTATCTTTTTGTGGACGTACGCAAGTGCTATGGCGGATCGGTGAGCAATTCCACCGATCTGTGTACCCGGCTGCTGGACAAGGCCCATGTGGCCCTTGTACCCGGCGCGGCCTTTGGCGACGATAACTGCATTCGCCTTTCCTACGCAGTGGCTGATGACGTGCTGACGCACGCCCTGGAAAGCGCCGGGGCCGAGATGGCCCGTCTGGCCGAAGAGGCGGGCAATTAGGGGATCCAGCAGGTTCCGTCAGAGAGTTTTGCGGGCAGCGCACCCAAAGGGGGCATCGCAACGGCGCCCACGGCGTAGGCAACGGTTCTAGGGCAGATTAACTTTGAAATGCTTCACATTTCAAAGTTTTCATTCAGCCGAAAATCGCGATTTTCGGCTGAATCCACGCCACATTGTGGCGCGCTGCACTTTCGTGCAGCGTTAGAGCCTTTACACTTTTTCAAAGTTAAAATGCGTCTAACTGACGCCCGGCAAACGGCTTCGGACGCGGATTTGAAAGAATTATAATTTTCTTGCAAGAAGTTGTTGACAAACAGACGTATTTTAGTCATTGTGCTTTTCGCCGTGGGGCTGTAGCTCAGTTGGGAGAGCGCTTGAATGGCATTCAAGAGGCCGTCAGTTCAATTCTGTCCAGCTCCACCAGATAGGTAATCAAAACCCCCGATCATCGGAAGATGGTCGGGGGTTTTTGCGTTTTACAAATTATTGAGGCCAATGCGTTGACTTGTTCTAGCAGTTTCCCTTAG
>NZ_JBAIYW010000339.1:0-1923 GCF_036763055.1 Desulfovibrio sp. 1214_IL3152
TGGCGCGTGCCTACGGCAACGCCGAGGCAGCCCGGCAGGGCCGCTACCTGCTGGAGCAAAAGTTGCAAGCGTTCCGGGGGGCCATACGTATTGGAGTAGGACTGCAGATAGGCCATAAAGGCCCTGTCGGCATCGGTGGCGCGGTATTTTTCAAGCCACGCACGCCACTGCTCCTCAAGCGAAAAACCGCGTACGCCCAGGCCGGAACCAGAACCGGAGGCATTGCAGAACGTGCAGCCCCGGCGCGAAAGCGAGCCGTCCCGATTGGGACAGGACGCCCCCGCGTCAAGTGGAATTTTTTGCACCCGTGTACCGTATTTACGCCGAAAATACACGGCCAGAGTATGCCAACGCAGCATGTTTACAAGCCCTGAAGGCGGAAAAAGGCAAGAATCGGCGGGACAAAGATTTTGAACCCAGGCCCAGCCATCTTGACTTCACGCCCGATTTAGCAGAACAGTTTTCAGCCTGACGTTACCGATTTTTTGCCGCCCCCCGCCTCATTCGCACTTCGGCGCGGGGCGTTGCCCTTGAACTTGACGTGATAAATCCATTCGCAGCGAAGATACGCAGACCAGCACAGTGAGGCAAGTTAGAGTAATGTCCAAGATTCTGGATTTCGCATTAGGCATGTTTTCCAACGACCTGGCTATCGACCTCGGTACGGCCAATACCTGCGTCTACGTCAAGGGACACGGTATTGTACTGCGCGAGCCTTCGGTGGTGGCCGTTAAAAAGGACCCGCGCGGCAACAACGTGGTTTTGGCCGTAGGACAGGACGCCAAGCGCATGCTCGGCAGAACGCCCGGCAATATCTGGGCCATACGTCCCATGAAAGACGGCGTCATCGCCGACTTTGAGGTGACCGAGGCCATGCTGCGCCATTTTATCGCCAAGGTACACAACTCACGCCGTCTGGTGCGCCCGCGCATCATGATCTGCGTACCCACGGGCATCACCCAGGTGGAAAAGCGCGCCGTGAAAGAGTCGGCCCAGTCCGCCGGGGCGCGTGAGGTATACCTTATCGAGGAACCTATGGCAGCGGCCATCGGCGCGGATCTGCCCATCCAGGAGCCTACCTCCAACATGGTGGTGGACATCGGCGGCGGAACCACCGAAGTGGCGGTCATTTCCCTTTCGGGCATCGTGTACTCCCGCTCGGTGCGGGTGGGCGGCGACAAGATGGACGAAGCCATCATGACCCACGTCAAGCGCAAGTACAACATGCTCATCGGTGAATCCTCGGCGGAAGAAATCAAGATCAAGATCGCCTCGGCCTACCCGCTGGACCCCGAACAGCAGATAGAAGTCAAGGGCCGCGACCTTGTGACGGGCATTCCCCAGAATATCATCATCACCTCCGAGGAAGTGCGCAAGGCCATTTCCGAGCAGGTGGACAGCATTGTGCAGGCCGTGCGCATCGCCCTGGAACAGACCCCGCCCGAACTGGCGGCGGACATTGTGGACAGGGGCATTGTGCTCACCGGCGGCGGCGCGCTGCTCAAAGGGCTGGACCAGCTCCTGCGCGAGGAAACCTCGCTGCCCATCACGGTTGTGGACGACCCCCTGTCCACCGTGGTTGTGGGAACCGGCAAAGCTATGGACAACCTGCATATTCTCAAAGAAGTGTGTATCGACTGATCTGTGCGGCCCGTGCGCGTATCTGAACTCGACAGTACCGGACTTAGCAACGGCGCCGCGCTGGAAAATACAACTCCGGCGCGGCGTTGCTTACGTTTTGACAGTTGGGGCGCGTCACTTTGAGCATACGGATTCTCAAGGTCTGCGGCGCAGACCACGGCGCGTAACGGTGCAGGCCAGCAGCGCTTGCGCCTCGTGGCGAAAACCTGCCTGCGCGTCCCGCAGAGCAATGCTCGCGTAAGACTGCTCTGTTTTCATTGACCTGTAACGCCTGTTGCCACA
>NZ_JBAIYW010000108.1:0-1922 GCF_036763055.1 Desulfovibrio sp. 1214_IL3152
CAAGAATGTCATTCTGGGCGCGGGCCTTGTGCTGGCCCTGACGGGCATCATGCTGTCGGCCCTGTGGTGGTGGCTTGTGGGCCGCAGAGAGCGTGCCGTGGCCGACCAACTGCGCCGCCTGTATCTTATGGTCAACCAGCAAAAACAGATCATGGACGGCGTGAACTCGGCCCTGTCGGCCGGAGTTGTGCTCAACGACCTTAACGGAACCATCTTTTACGCCAACCAGAGCTTTGCGCACATGGTAGGTATGGAAGCCAACAGCATGCGTGGCCGTCCATACACCGATCTTGGGACGGATATTGCGCGCAGCCTTGTGACGCATACTCTGGCCGTGCATCAGACCGGTGACCTTTCAAGCTTTACAGAAACACTGACGGTGGACGGCAAGCCGCGCTATTTCTTTACATCCTGCACGCCGTTTCGGGATGAGGCAGGGCGCATGTCGGGCGTGGTTTCGGTTTACAGCGATGTGACGGATCTTGCCACGGCCCAGCAAAAGGCACAGCAGATGGTCAACCAGACCGTCAATGCCTATGTGCGCGCGGTTGAAGCTGTGGACAGCTACCTCTGCGGGCATTCGTCCCTTATGGCTCAGCTTGCCGTGACCCTGGCCTATGTTCTTGACAAAACCGATGCCACCACGCTGGCAACCTTGCGGACAGCCGCCAATCTTTCGCAGATCGGCATGATCCAGCTGCCCAGAGAGCTGCTCACCAAGTCCGGCGCGCTCACGCCAGAGGAACGTACGCAGTTGCAAAAACATGTGGAGTATGCCCGGCGCGCCCTGGAGGGCATTGATTTTGGCCTGCCTGTTCTGGAAGCCATTTCGCAGATGTATGAAAGAGAGGATGGTTCCGGCTACCCGGCCGGGCTTTCCGGCGACGCAATTTGCGAAAACGCCCGTATTCTGGCTGTGGCTAATACCTTCTGCGCCCTGGTGCGTTCGCGTTCTTACCGTCAGGCCCTGAGCGTTGAGCAGGCGCTGGAAATTCTGTCCGAGCAGCCGCCCCAATACGATATGCATGTGGTGGCGGCCCTGAGAAAATTCCTGGCTTCAGAGCAGGGCGCGGCCTTTTTGGCGCAGCTGGAAAACAGCCGGCACGATAACCCTGAACATGAAGGCTAGCGTGGTCATACATGCGGGTATTATTTTTGAACTCGACGTTTCCGGGGCGCTTTCGTTCCCTGGCGCAGGCTTTTGGAGCTGTTCGAGAAAATACGGTACTTTTTCTGGCTGAAACCGGACAAAAAATAGCTCTTGCCGGGGTGCGCCGCCTGCGTCTGGCGCCGCCCTCTTCCTATGACAGTGATGACCCGGCGGAAAAAGAGATTGTCAGGCGCCTGAGGCGCGGCGCACGCGCGGGCAATACCTTGCTGGGATTGCGCAAAAGCGGTTTTTTCCCCGATATTGTCTGCGCATCGGCCAGTATGGGCGGCAATTTTTATCTGCGCGATATCTTTCCCGATGTTTTTTATGTGGGGCAGGGCGACTGGTTTTACACGCCAGGCGAAAGCCACTGTTTTTTCAACAAGGGAAAACCGCGTCCCTCAGCGGACTTTGCCCCCGCCAGAGTGGCGAATCTTTGGGAATACAACGCCCTGGGCGACTGCGACCTGGCGGTAACCTCGTCATTGTGGCAACGGGAGCAGTACCCTGAATTTCTGCAAAAAAAACTGCATGTGGTCCACAGCGGCATCAATCCCAGATTTTTTTCTCCTGTGGAAAACCAAGAGGAACATTCGGGAGAGCGTGTCAGTTTTTTGGGGCCGCCGCATGAACCGGCGCGCGGTTTTCAGCAGTTTATCGAGTGCCTGCCGTACCTGCTTGCGCAACGGCCCAACTGTCTGGTGCTGATTGCCTGGCTTGAAAGCGCCACGGGCGGCGTACGCGCGCGCGGTGGGGAAGAAGAGGCCGTGCA
>NZ_JBAIYW010000309.1:0-1921 GCF_036763055.1 Desulfovibrio sp. 1214_IL3152
GCCGCAAAGGCGGCAAGCCCGTCAACTCGCAGGCCACCCAGCCGCTCAAGGCCGCGAAACGCAAGATCCGCGTTACCGAGGCTATCCGCGTGGCCGACATGGCCCACCAGATGGGCCTCAAAGCCAACGAGATCATCAAGATTCTCTTTGGCCTTGGCGTCATGGCTACCATCAACCAGGCTCTGGACTTCGACACGGCCACTCTGGTGGCTTCCGAATTCGGTTACGAGGTGGAAAAGGCCGGCTTCTCCGAAGACGACTACCTGACCCCCAAGGAAGTGGACGCGCCCGAAACCCTCAAGCCGCGCCCGCCCGTCGTGACCATTATGGGCCACGTTGACCACGGCAAAACCTCACTGCTTGACGCCATACGCAAGTCCAACGTCACCGGCGGCGAAGCCGGGGGTATTACGCAGCATATCGGCGCCTACCACGTGAAGACCAAGCGCGGCGAGATTGTCTTCCTCGACACGCCCGGTCACGAAGCCTTTACGGCCATGCGAGCCCGCGGCGCGCAGGTGACGGACCTTGTCATCCTTGTGGTGGCTGCCGACGACGGCGTGATGGAGCAGACCCGCGAAGCCATCAACCATGCCCGCGCCGCTGGCGTGCCTATCATGGTTGCCGTCAACAAGATGGACAAACCCAGTGCCGACCCCGACCGTGTGCTGCGTGAACTGGCCGAACTGGGCCTGCAGGCCGAAGAATGGGGCGGCGATACCATTGTTGCCAAGGTGGCTGCCAAGACCCGCATGGGCCTTGACGACCTGCTTGAAATGGTGGCCCTGCAGTCTGAAATTATGGAACTCAAGGCCAACCCCGATAAGGTCGCCAAAGGCCGCATCGTGGAAGCCAAGCTGGACAAGGGCCGTGGCCCCGTTGCCACCGTGCTTATCCAGGAAGGAACCCTGCATCAGGGCGACAACTTTGTGTGCGGTCCCTTCTCCGGGCGCGTTCGCGCGCTCATGAGCGATCAGGGCAAAAAGGTCAAGGAGGCCGGACCGTCTCTGCCGGTGGAAGTGCAGGGTTTTGAGGGCGTTCCGGAAGCTGGCGAAGAGTTCTTTGTGGTCAGCGATGAAAAGCTGGCACGCCGCATCGCCGATTCCCGCGCCATCAAACAGCGCGAACGTGAACTGGCCTCCGAATCGCGCGTGACGCTCGAAACCTTCCTTTCGCAGCGCAAGTCCGATCAGGAAACCCTTACGCTCAACCTTGTGCTCAAGTCCGACGTGCAGGGCAGCCTGGAAGCCATCACCGAAGCGCTGGTCAAGCAGAGCACGGACAAGGTGCGCATCAACGTTGTGCACGGTGGCACCGGCGCCATTACCGAATCGGACATTCTGCTGGCTTCCGCCTCGCAGGCCATCATCATCGGCTTCAACGTGCGGCCCGCAGCCAAGATCAAGGATGTGGCCGAACACGAAAACGTGGATATCCGTTTCTACGAGATCATCTACAAGCTGGTGGACGACATCAAGAGCGCCATGGCTGGCATGCTGGCTCCCGTGCAGCGTGAAGTCTACCTCGGCCAGGCCGAAGTGCGCGACACCTTCAGTGTGCCCAAGATCGGCATCATCGCGGGCTCCTACGTGGCCGACGGCAAGATCGCCCGTAACGCCGGGGTGCGCCTGCTGCGCGACGGCGTGGTGGTCTACACCGGCAAGATCTCTTCCCTCAAGCGCTTCAAGGATGACGCCAAGGAAGTCGTCAAGGGCAACGAATGCGGCGTGGGCCTGGAAAACTTCAATGACATCAAGATCGGCGACATCATTGAAGCGTTTGAAACAGTGGAAGAAGCAGCCACGCTGTAGCCGTACGCTCCAGCCGCGAGGCTGATAACCGCAGGTTTTCGGGGGAGGTTTCTTGAACAAGAAGCCTCCCCCGCTGCCGCTCCACGCCCGTCGGCCTCACGGCCTGCCAG
>NZ_JBAIYW010000242.1:0-1920 GCF_036763055.1 Desulfovibrio sp. 1214_IL3152
CAGCCCCTGCGCGGGGCATTGCGGGCCGGGGGCAGAGCTTGCCTGTGCATGATGGACAGTTTACCGGTTGCAACGTTATCCATTACCCTGGTCTGGACCTCGGCTCGGCGGGCGGCAGGGAAGGGGCGCAGCGGCAGGCCGGACTGAAAAGAAAAACAAAAACCCCACTGCTTGCCAGCGGGGTTTTTGAACAGTCATTGTCCGGCCTGAGCCGATACTGGAAACGCTCGGCGCAAAGGCTATTTCTTGTCGGCCTTTGCGGGCTTGTCAGCCTTGTCAGCGGACTTGTCGGCGGGTTTTTCAGCAGCCTTGTCGGCGGGCTTGGCAGCTTCGGCTTCAGGGGCCTTTTCGGCTTCGCCGGCGGGCTTGAAGTCAATCTTCTGCTTGTCCATGGCCGCGATGATATCGCTGGTCACGTCAGCCTTGGGATCAAAGGAAGCGGCAGCCTCGGAACTGATGATAAGGGCATAGCCCTTGTCGGCACGATAGGCGTTGATGATGCGCTGCATGGTATCATACAGCACGTTGACAACATTCTGCTGCTCCACCTGCATGCGCTGCTGCGAGGCCATGTACACGGTCTGCAGTTCTTTCTGGGCATCGGCGTCATCGGCGTTCTGCTCCAGACGCTTCTGGATGTTGTTCAGCTGCGCCTGCATGTCGGCCTGCAGACCTTCAAGGTGCTTCACGCCAGCCTTGCCGGCTTCGCTGTCGCGCATGACGCGCGTCATATCAACGACCGCCAGTTTGGCCTGGGATGAGCCTTCACCCTGTTGGCAGGCAATAAGCATCAGGCTCAGCAACAGGGCCAGCGGCATAAAATAACGGATACGCATGGTAATGGATACTCCTCTCAGAATTTCCGCGTGCCGTTGCACGGCCTGCGCGGCGTGTTGTCAATGGTGTACGTTGTTTTTACTGCCACCTCAACCGTTTTTTCCCGGCGGGCCTTGCTTTCTGTTCAAAAACATACCTGCCGTCGCAAAGGACATCCCGCCGCACGGCTACCGGCGGAACAGGCTTGACGCAAGTTCGCCCAGGAGCAATCTAGAGCATTTAACACTTGAAATGCTTGCTTACGGCAGGCAAAAGCCTGCCTGCTCGCATTTCGTGGCAAGGATTTTCAGGAAAATCCTTGCAGAGCAGTTGACTCGTTTCATTCGTAAACTGCTCTAACGTTGAAATTGTTCGGACGGCTGCGGAAACCGACATCTGACGCGCAGGCGTAAATGCCGTTTATGTGCGCGGTTACGCATCGCTGCGAGCGCGTCTTGAGCTTTGAAAAATACATTCGAAAAACCGATCAGCGCTATTGCAAAGCGGCGTAATGCCCCTTCATCCTGGCGACCTTGGCCACATAGGCGCGGGTTTCAGCCACGGGCAGCCGGATGGTCAGATCTTCGTACAACTGTTCCGCAGTCAGCGCATTGATGGCGTCCACAGCCTCTTCGGGACTGTTGCCAAAAAGCCGCAAAAACCGGTTCGGCCCCATATTGTAGGCGGCCACGGCACAATATTCACGCGACCTCGGGTCATGTACCCCGGAAAAATAGCGTGTGAGCAGGATATGCAGATAGGTCGTGCCGTAACGGATGTTGGTTTCCGGCACGCGCAGGTCTTCAAAACTCACATCGCCCGTATGCCCGTACAGGTAGCGGTGTACCTCGCCGCCTGCCGTGTCCGGCAATATCTGCATAAGACCCATGGCCGACTTGTGGCTTACAAGAGTGGGAGAAAACGAACTTTCGCTGTGAATAATGGCATACACAAGCTCGGTGCTCAGGTTATAGCGACCGGCAAAGCTTTCCACTATCTGCTGATAGCGCCGCACCCTGGGGGGCAGCGTGCCTCCGTTGCCATAGGCGTTGGCGGCAAGCGCGTTTCCTGTGCCGTCGCGACCGATGCTCCTGCCCGCACGCG
>NZ_JBAIYW010000095.1:0-1914 GCF_036763055.1 Desulfovibrio sp. 1214_IL3152
AGGGCTGCACGCAGCGGCCGCGCAGGCCGCTTTTGCCGCCCATATAGCTGGACCAGTAACAACGGCCGGAAACGCAATAGCACAACGCGCCGTGAACAAAGCACTCAAGGTCAAGCCCTTCGGGGCAGGCTTCGCCCATGAGGCGTATTTCGTCAATGGAAAGCTCACGCGGCAGAATGACGCGGCTGGCCCCAAGTTTTTGGGCTTCCACAAGGGCGGCGGGATGGGTGAGGTTTGCCAGGGTGGAAAGAAAGATGCCGCCCTCAAAACCGGCCTGACGCGCCAGATCAAGCATGGCAAGGTCCTGAACAATAAGGCCGTCCGGGCGCACCTGAGTCGCCAGCCGCCTGGTGAGACGGTAGGCGGCGGCAGGCTCGTCCGGCTTGATGAGCGTATTCATGGCCACGTAAACGCGGGCATTTTCGGCATGGGCCAGATCTGTCAGGCGCGAAAGTTCGGTCAGACCGAAGTTTTCGGCCTGCATGCGCGCTGAAAAATGCTTGAGGCCCAGATAGATGGCGTCTGCCCCGGCAGCCAGCGCGGCCAGAAAAGACGGGGTGTCTCCTGCGGGGGCCAGGATTTCCGGCCGGGCCGGAGTGGGGGCGAGGACGGATTCAGACGCCGGAATAATTTGAGAATCGCTCATATTTTGTAATACTCTTTATACCATTCCACAAAGCGGGCGATGCCCTCGCGCAGGGGCGTCGAAGGGGCAAAGCCCGTCAGGGCGGTGAGGTCGTTGATGTCGGCCCAGGTGGCCTTTACGTCGCCGGGCTGCATGGGCAGCATGTCCTTGCGGGCCTTCATGCCCAGCGCGTCTTCAAGGGCGGCGATAAAATCGTTGAGTTCCACAGTGTTGTTATTGCCGATATTATATATGCGCCAGGGCGCGGAGCTGGAGGCCGGGTCGGGCGCTGCCGGATCAAATGCCGGGTCCGGGCCGGGGGCCAGGGGCAGCAGGCGTACAATGCCTTCCACGATGTCGTCAATATAGGTGAAGTCGCGGCGCATGCGGCCTTCGTTAAAGACTTTGATAGGCTCGCCGCGCACAATGGCGGTGGTAAAAAGGTGCAGGGCCATGTCCGGTCTGCCCCACGGGCCGTACACGGTGAAAAAGCGCAGCCCGGTGCAGGGGATGCCGTAAAGGTGGCTGTAGGAATGGGCCATAAGCTCGTTGCTTTTCTTGGTGGCCGCATACAGGCTTACCGGGTGGTCCACATTGTGCCGCACGGAGTAAGGCTGGGCCGTATTCAACCCGTAGACCGAAGAGGATGAGGCGAAAAGCAGGTGGCCGACCTTGTTGTGGCGGCAGCCTTCAAGCACATGCCCAAAGCCTGTGAGGTTGGAACTGAGATAGGATTCGGGGTTGATGAGGCTGTAGCGCACCCCGGCCTGCGCGGCCAGGTTGACAACATGGGTGAAGCCTTCGCGCGCGAAAAGGGCGGTCATGCCCGGCCCGTCGGCCAGATCCAGCGGCTCGAAACGAAAACGGGATGCCTGGGGCAGGGCGCCCAGTTGCGCCAGACGGTTTTTTTTCAGCTGCACGTCGTAGTAGTCGTTGCAGTTGTCTACGCCTGTCACGCTGTGGCCGTCGGCCAGCAGCCGCGCAGCCAGGTGATAGCCGATAAATCCAGCCACGCCGGTTACCAGAACGTGCATATGACTTTCCTCCAGTTGTGCATGCAGGCAAGGTAAGCCAGATGCCGCTCGTGAGCAAGCAAAGGCCGCAGGCCCGGTTCGCTTTATGAATGTTTGCCGTGTCCGGCCGTCCGGAACGGGCCTGGGGACTTGCGGGATGGCCCGTGGCAAAGTATGCTGCGCAGCCAGAGGTGAGCATGCACACATCCGATACGAAAGAGCGCCGGAACGCGGCCGGAAGTCCTGATGCAGCGGGCGCAAAGCGCCCTGCTGACG
>NZ_JBAIYW010000068.1:0-1905 GCF_036763055.1 Desulfovibrio sp. 1214_IL3152
TGGGGGCAGGTTCGGGCAGATTGACTATGCCCGGCACGCCGGGCTGTTTTTTATCCAGTTTCATGCGCAACTCCTTTACGGCGGCGCGCAGAGCGTTATACATGTAAAGCAGGAAATCCCGCCAAAAAAGCACAGGGCGGACACGGCTTTCCTGTGGCGCTCAAACCGCTTGGCCGATGCTAGCATCGCTTTATGGGGCTGTGAAGACTTTTTCCAGACATGTGGCTGCCGTGCAACTGACGCGGCAACGGTCCCGGCGCGGGCAACCGCAAAAAGGACGTGCACCCACCGGCCACAAACCGGCGGAGCCTGTCAAAAGCTCAAGGCTCGGTTCGCGTCTGGCTGACAGGCGGGCAGGCTGGCATGACCGTTGGTATGACAACCGGCATGCTGCCTGCCTTGATGGTTCCCCACCCCCGTAATGCCTGGAGGCCGATCCGCCGCACGGTCATACGACGTGAGGCACAGGCCGCACATTGCATCAGACAACAGGGAAGGCTATAGTATGCCCGGCTCACTAAAATCATACACAGAGGGCAAGATGCTGACTCCTCCCAACATACTGACAATCGCCGGTTCCGATTCCGGCGGCGGCGCGGGCATTCAGGCCGACCTGAAAACCATCATGGCTATGGGCGGCTACGGCATGAGCGTCATTGCCGCTCTCACTGCCCAGAACGGCCTGGGCGTCACGGGCATACACGCCCCGGACCCGGATTTTGTAGCTTTGCAGCTCTGCACCGTGCTTGACGGCTTTCCTGTGGCGGCCGCGAAAACAGGCATGCTGTTTTCAGCGCCCATCATCAAGGCCATTGCCCCCCTGTTGCGCAAGCGTGATTTTCCGCTTGTGGTAGACCCGGTTTCCATAAGCCAGAGCGGCAGCGTGCTTTTGCAGGAAGACGCGGTCAAGGCGCTTGTGCAGGAAATCCTGCCCGGCTGCGACCTGTTGACGCCCAACAGGCCCGAAGCGGAAATGCTCACCAGCATGACCATCGACAATCTTGACGATGCCGCCGCCGCCGGTGAAAAACTGCTGCAGATGGGCGCGCGGGCCGTTCTTATCAAGGGCGGTCATATGGAAAGCAATGTGGTTGTTACCGACTGTCTGTGCGTGGCGGGTGAGGCTCCCAAGCATCTGCCGCAGGCCAAGGTAGAAACCGCCAACAATCACGGCACGGGCTGCACCCTTTCGGCCGCCATTGCCACCGGCCTCGGCAAGGGCCTGCCCCTGCTGGTGGCGGTGACCCGCGCCCAGGAATTCCTCAACCTTGCCCTGCGCCGCAGTTACAGCCCCGGCAGCGGGTGTGGGCCGGTCAACCATTCGGCCGGGCTGAACCTTTAAGGCAAATCAGCCTTGAGAATGGGCATTCTCAAAGCTTACGGCACGCTCGCTTCGGCGCTTAACAGCGCAGATAAATTGCGCTTGCTCACGCAGCCCAGAGCAATTTGAAAATAACAATGCTCAAAAATAGCGATGCCAAACAGGCATCCGTCAAGGGCAAAAACGCCGGGACACTTCACGGGCGACAGCGCCTGACCATGACACGGCGACAGGCCGCGTTTTTTGTACCATGACGCACAAGGCCGGTGCATCCCGTCACGACAGTAAACAGCGGGCTTGGCCCGCTGTTTGCAATATATTGAATTATAGATGCTGTACGGCGTCAAAATCAAGGCGGTGTGCGCGTGGCCTTTCGTTTCAAAATGCAAAAAGTTCTGGACTACCGGGAACAGCTGGAAGAAGAAGCCAAGGTAAATCTGGCCGTTCAGCAGGCCCGGCTGGCCGAGGCCCGCGAGCGTCTTGAACACGTCAGGGAAGAACTGCGCCGGGCCGAAGACGGTCTTATGAGCGCGGCCCTTATGGACGCGCCCGAACGCTGGCTGCGCGAGCAGTACGCCAAAGGG
>NZ_JBAIYW010000421.1:0-1894 GCF_036763055.1 Desulfovibrio sp. 1214_IL3152
GGGCGCCAGCGCCTACCCCCGCGCCATTGACTTTGCCCGCTTCCGCGCCATTGCCGATGAGGTGGAAGCGAAACTCGTGGTGGACATGGCCCACATCGCGGGTCTTGTGGCCGCCGGCCTGCACCAAAGACCGGTTCCGCACGCTCACATCCCCACCACGACCACGCACAAAACCCTGCGCGGCCCCCGCGGCGGCATGATACTGTCCACTGAAGATATGGGCAAAACCCTGAACAGCCAGATATTCCCCGGCATTCAGGGCGGCCCGCTCATGCACGTCATCGCGGCCAAGGCCGTGGCTCTGGGCGAAGCCCTGCATCCCGCCTTCAAGCTGTACCAGCGGCAGGTTCTGGATAACGCCGCCACCCTGGCTTCATGCCTTATGGAAGCGGGCTATGACCTTGTTTCCGGCGGTACGGACAATCACCTGATGCTCATTGACCTGACCGGCAAGGATATCACCGGCAAGGACGCTGAAATCGCCCTGGACACGGCGGGCATCACGGTCAACAAGAACACGGTTCCTTTTGAGACGCGCTCGCCCTTTGTTACCTCCGGCATACGCCTGGGTACTGCCGCCCTTACCACGCGCGGCATGAAGCAGGACAACATGCGCACCGTGGCCCGGTTTATCATCACGGCGCTTGAAAAACGGGATAACGCTGCGGAACTTGAAAAAATTCGCAAAAACGTTGAAGAATTCGCCCATCAGTTCCCGCTGTTTGCCCATCTTGCCTGATCACCTTTAATGGGCTGCCCTTTCAAAGGTTTTCGGCCAGAGCGCTTTACTGCTGAACGGCTCTGACAGGGCTTCAGCTTGTGTGCAAAAAACATCCGGGCCTTGTGAAGCATCAGCTCTGCAAGGCCCGGGCGATTGAATTGGCCGGACGGTCCAACAATGCCTGAATGTCATTTCAGGTCAGACAGCCTTTGCTGCCACGCGGGATAAAGCCGTCAGGCGCCCGGCAGGGCGCACAGGCAGACAGTATCTGCAGCGACCCTGCGGCCCGGAGGCTATCGGCCTCTGGGCCGCCGTTGCGCAACGCGGGGTCTGTGGACCATTGGCCTGCGCAACATGCGGGATGCCGCAACAGATTCCGCGTGCCGTCCCGCCGAAAACCCCTTGTGCCGAAAGCGCGAACCGTTGGCTTGGCTTTTACGCTTCCACTATGTACACTAGCGAAAAATTTAACGGATATCCCATGCAAAGATTGCCCTGGCCCCAATACTTCATGAACATCACCTACCTTGTCAGCGGGCGCTCCACGTGCACCCGGCGGCGGGTAGGGGCTGTGGCCGTGAAGGACAAGCGCATTCTTGCCACCGGTTACAACGGCGCTCCCGCCGGGGTTCCCCATTGCCTTGAAGTGGGCTGCCTGCGCGAGCAGCTGGGCATCCCCTCCGGCCAGAGACACGAAATATGCCGGGGGCTGCATGCGGAGCAGAACGTTATCATTCAGGCGGCCGTACACGGCATAAATATCAGCGGAGCCGAACTGTACTGCACCACGCATCCCTGCGTGCAGTGCAGCAAAATGCTTATCAATTGTGGTATAAGGCGTATCTATTACGCCGAGCACTACCCTGACGAGCTTGCCGCCACCATGCTCGCTGAAGCCGGGGTTCAACTGGAAAGGCTGGACTTCACCCCGCCCGCCATAAGCCCCCAGCCGGAGTAGCCATGTCTGAACTGGATTACACTCCCTTTATGCGTGAAGCCATTGCGCTGGCGCAGCAAGGCCGCTGGAAGACCTGCCCCAACCCTATGGTAGGGGCTGTTCTTGTGCGCGATGGTCAGGTCGTCGCCAGAGGCTGGCACCACGCCTTCGGCAAGGCTCATGCCGAAGTGGACTGCCTCAATGACGCCGCCGCGCGCGGGGTCGACCCGGCGCAA
>NZ_JBAIYW010000236.1:0-1867 GCF_036763055.1 Desulfovibrio sp. 1214_IL3152
CGGGAACCATGACGCCCATGCCGTTCTTGAGCAGGTTGGCGCTTACCGCAACCTCAAGCCTTTCCGGCGTGAGGCCGAGGGCTTCCGCTGCCTGAGCGGCAGTGAGCGCCACAGCCACAGGTTCTGTGCAGCCAAGGGCGGGCACGACTTCTTCATGCAGCAGATCTATGAATGATTGCCAGTTTTGATTCATGAATGCTCCGTCATTGACGGTGTCTGCAACGCTCCCAATTGTCCGTTATCGTTGAAAACACCTTCAAGAATAAGGGCCAGCGCGCCATCGCCGGTCACGTTGCAGGCCGTGCCGAAGCTGTCCTGCAAGGCAAAAATGGCGATAAGCAGAGCAACGCCCGTGGGGTCAAAACCAAGAACACCCGTAACAATGCCAAGCGAAGCCACAACCGTGCCGCCAGGAACGCCGGGCGCGCCCACGGCAAAAATGCCGAGCAGCACGCAGAAAAGAATCATGGTCCCTACCGAGGGCAAGGCTCCGTAGAGTATAAGGCTGATGGTCATAACAAAAAACGTTTCCGTCAAAACAGAACCGCACAGATGCACCGTGGCCCCCAAAGGAATCATGAATTCCACCATGGTGCGGCTGAGCACGGGCGAGCGGCGGGCGCACTCCAGCGCCACGGGCAGGGTGGCCGCACTGGACATGGTCCCCACAGCCGTGAGGTACGCGGGCAGATAGTAACGAAAAACCTGTGAAGGATTCCGCCGCGAAACAAGGCCGCCAATGCCGTAAAGAACCGCAAGCCAGATGAACTGGCCCACAATGACCAGAGCCACCATGGACACAAAGACAGGCAGATGCCTTGTAAGCGAGCCTTCATAGGCCAGGCCCATAAATGAAAGGCCCACAAAAAAAGGCAGAATGGGAATCATGACCTTATTGATGAGCCAACTGACGACCTTTTCCAGTTCGGCAAAAAGCTTGCTCATGGTTTCCGATTTTGTCAGGGCCACGCCCAGGCCGAAAAGCAGGGCCAGGGTCAGGGCGCTCATAACGCTGAAAAGCGGCGGAATATCAAGCTGAAATATCATGTTCGGCAATGTCCGCAGCGTTTCGGTGGCAGAAGAGATCGAAAGGTGCGGAATAATCAGATAGCCCGAAAATGTGGAAAAAAGCGCTGCCCCCAGCGAAGAAACATAGGCCAGCAGCACGGCCACGACCAGAATTTTGCTGGCCTGCTGCCCCAGACGGATGATGGCCGGGGTAATGAAACCCACGATAACCAGAGGCACAAGAAAGAAAATGATCTGCCCCAGAATGTGACGCACCGACACAACCACGTTCATGACGCTTTCATTCACCACAAAACCAAGCAAGGCCCCCACAACCAGGCCAGCCAGCAGCTTGAACACAAGCGCCATGTCACCAATCTTGGCCATTACCTTCTCCCTCTCTGTTTTCGGGCAAACCACGTCACAGCCCGTGTTCCAAGGTTGGGGAAGTGCTGATCAAAGGCCCTACCCGCTGCCTCCAGAGCCGCAGACCGGGCAGGAGCGAAACATGTCCAGGCAGGCGTTCCGCATACGAAGCGGCTCCGGCGCAGGCAAGGGCAAAAGAGTGTTTATCAGCACATCCTTAGCTCCATAGACAGACACTTTGACCATATTCCAGCGGAAGGCATTAGGCAACCGTAACGGATCGCAATCCTTTGCCTGTAAAGGGACAGGAAAACGGCGCAAAGCTGACTGAACCACCTGCGAACGTGGCACAACGGCGCACAAGGCAGCAAACCCCGGCAGACGGCGCTTGAGCCGCCGGCTCATTTCATTCACAAGCTGCCCCGGACACCGCCGCGACATGCATGCGGGCAAGACAGGGCATGCGGCCGCCCCGCCTCAGGAAGAAAGCTTC
>NZ_JBAIYW010000245.1:0-1875 GCF_036763055.1 Desulfovibrio sp. 1214_IL3152
GATCCGCAGCGCAACCCCCGGCGCAGGCATCGGCCCGGAAGTGGCCGGAGCAGGCTGTTCCGGCCATTTTTTCGGGCGCTTTGCCGCCGAGCATGCCGGCCTCATTCAGGAAACGAATTTTTCTCTGCGCATCGCGGATCATGATGGGGGAAGGTATTTTGTCGATAACCGCCAGCATGCTGCCCGCAAGGCCGTTGATGGATTCGACGATTTTTTTGAAGTCGCCCCTGAACTCCGATTCGTTGATGCTGCTGCGCAGATAGCCGTCGGCAACGCTGCCCACCGTGGCCGTCACCTGTGTTCTCATGTTTTTGCAGGTATCCGTTATTCTGGAAAGCCCGGTGTGCAGTTGCAGAAGCTCGGCGGAAAATCTTTTTGCCGACGGCAGGCAGTCAAGGTCGCCATTGGAGATGGACGTGGTGCACTGCACCATCTGATGCAGGGGTTTGCGTATGCTCTGCACGATCCACAGTGCAAGCAGCAGCAGGATTGCGGTAATGGCGGCCCCTGCCAGCAAGACCTGCTTGAGGGCCTCGTTCATGTCCGCATTGACTTCGCTTTCATTCATGAGGGCGATCATGCGCCAGCCCTGAAAGCCCTTGTACACGACAACACGTTTTTCAACGCCGTCCAGCGCAAGCGTGCCTGCTCCACCGGCGGCAAGCAGGTTTTGCAAGGCCGGAACGCCGCATTCGCTGATATTGCGGTTGACCCATGACTTGTACTGGGGGGCGGCCAGAACCATGCCGCTGTCTTCCAGCAGGATGATGGAGCCTGTCTGGCCGATTTTTATGCCTTCCACCATAGCTACAAGGGCGGAAAGGGTAATGTCGATGTCAATGACGCCCAGGAGCTTTCCGTCCGTGCCGGTAACCTTTGCCGTGACGGCGCAGGCAGGCACGCCATGCGCCGTGGTATAGGCAGAGCTTATGTTGCTGGCGCGGGAGCTTTCCATCTGCTGGCGATACCATTTTCGTGTTCTCGGATCATGCCCGGCGGGCCAGGAAGCCAGGGGATATTCAAGAAAACCGCCGTCTTCAGCACCAAGAGTAACGCTGCTGTAATTGGTATGGCTGTCTTTGACGATCTGGAATATTTCGTCCACCGCCTGTGCCTGCGGCGTCATGGCCGATCTGGGAACCTGCTGCGGTTCACTGTTGTTCGTGAAAAGGGGAAGGTGGCCGAAAGCCTCGCGCATGGCAGGCGTGGCCGCCAGCATGGTCGCGCTTTCCTGGGCCTGTTTGAAAAAAAGAGCTATATATTCATTGGTGCTTGAGAGCGCGTGTTCCATATACGCCTGCGTACTGCGCTCGTTCATGGTGTCCATTTTTCCGATCACAATCAGCACGGTGCTGCCGATACCCAGAATAATGGCGGCAAAAAAAGTCAGTAAAAACTTTGCACGAATCGTCATGGCAACGTCCTGTCGTTGTGCGTGGCTCCGGGGCATTCACAGGAAGCCGCCAAAGCCGTGCAGCGTTTTCCATACCAAAGAGCCTGACAATCAGGTCAGGCTGACTGGAAAGCCGTTGAGCGCCAAACTGGACCGGGCAGGGTGTATGCGCGTTACGTACAAACAAAAATCGGATTGCCGAATGTGAACTTTAGAGCAGATTAACTTTGAGAATGTACATTCTCAAAGTTTAAGTCACGCTCGCTTCGGCGTTTAACCGCGCAGATAAACTGCGCTTACGCCTCCGTAGCGAACGTCTGCTTACGCAGCCGTCCGAGCAATTTCAAAGTGAAATTGCTCTAGCTGTAGAGTGATGGGATGGTCCCGCCCGCATAAATTGGCTACCCTAGGGTATGGAAAACCTCAGAAAGGGAACCATCCCATGAAGATCATTACTACCATCGGCATTGATTTGGCAAAGA
>NZ_JBAIYW010000291.1:0-1872 GCF_036763055.1 Desulfovibrio sp. 1214_IL3152
CCGAGGGCAAAGGCCGCAAGGACCTGGGCCGCGAGGCTTTTGTCGAGCGCGTGTGGGAATGGCGTGAGGATTACGGCCATCGCATCCTTGACCAGATCCGCGCCATGGGCGCCTCGGTGGACTGGTCGCGCCTGCGTTTCACTATGGACGAGGGCCTTTCCGCCGCCGTGCGCAAGGTTTTTGTGCAGTTGTACAACGACGGCCTTATTTACAAGGGCGACTACATCATTAATTGGTGCTCCCGCTGCCATACGGCGCTGGCCGATGACGAGGTGGAACACGAGCAGAGCAGGGGCAGGCTCTGGAAGGTGCGCTATGCCCTTGCGGACGGCTCCGGCTTTATCACCATCGCCACCACCCGGCCTGAAACCATCCCCGGCGATACGGCCATCTGCGTGCACCCCGAGGACGAGCGCTATGCCCACATGGTGGGCAAAACGGCGCTGGTTCCCGTGCTGGGCCGTGAAATTCCCATTATCGCGGACGCCTATGTGGATCGCGAATTCGGCACTGGCGCGCTCAAGGTGACGCCCTGCCACGATCCCAATGACTGGATGCTGGGCAAAAAGCACGACCTGCTCTTTATTCAGGCCATTGACGAAAACGGCGTCATGAAAGCCGAGGCCGGAATTTACCAGGGGCTGGAAAAATCGGCCTGCCGCGAAAAAATCGTGGCCGATATTGAGGCCGCCGGGCAGCTTGAAGGGGTGGAAGAACTGGAACACGCCGTGGGCCACTGCTACCGCTGCCACACCGTGGTGGAGCCGCATGTGTCCACCCAGTGGTTTGTGGCCGCCACCAGGATGGCTCCGGCCGCCCGCGACGCCGTACCCGGCCTGACCCGCATCTTGCCGGAAACCTGGCTCAAGACGTATTATCACTGGCTGGACAATATCCGCGACTGGTGCATCAGCCGCCAGATCTGGTGGGGGCATCGCATTCCCGCCTGGACATGCGAGGCGTGCAGTCAGCTCATCGTTGCCGAAGAAGCTCCGGATGTCTGCCCCCACTGCGGCAGCGCCGCGCTGAAGCAGGACGAGGACGTGCTGGACACCTGGTTCTCCTCGGCGCTCTGGCCGTTCTCCACCATGGGCTGGCCTGCCGATACCAGGGAACTGCATCGCTGGTATCCCACGTCCGTGCTGGTTACGGGCTTTGACATCCTGTTCTTCTGGGTGGCCCGCATGATGATGATGGGCATCCATTTTATGGGCAAGCCGCCCTTTGCCGACGTGTATCTGCACGCGCTGGTGCGCGACGCATCGGGCCGCAAAATGTCCAAATCCACGGGTAATGTCATTAACCCGCTGGAAATGATCGACAAATACGGCTGCGATGCCCTGCGTTTCACCCTGACGGCCTTTGCCGCCATGGGCCGCGACATCCGCCTTTCCGAAGAGCGCATTGAAGGCTACCGCCACTTTGTCAACAAACTCTGGAACGCCGCGCGCTTCACCCTCATGAATCTGCCCGAAGAAGCCCCGGCCAGCGTGGACCTTGGCAACATTCAGGGGCTGCACCACCAGTGGCTGCTGCACCGGCTTGAAACCGTCAAGCAGGACATGGATCAGGCCCTTGGGGACTACCGCTTTAACGATGCGGCCCAGCTTGGATACAAGTTTCTCTGGAACGAGTTTTGCGACTGGTATCTTGAACTTATCAAGCCCGACATGCAGAGCGAAGACGAGCAGCGCAAGGCTGCGGCCCAGTATGTGCTGTGGCTGGCCCTGCGGGAAATACTGCTGCTGCTGCATCCTGTCATGCCTTTTGTCACGGCCGAGATATGGGCGGCCCTGCCCGTGCCTGCCGGTGAAAAAGCCACTGACCTCGCCTGCGAGCTTTACCCCGCGTCGCGTCCGGCCTGCGTTCGTC
>NZ_JBAIYW010000088.1:0-1871 GCF_036763055.1 Desulfovibrio sp. 1214_IL3152
TGGACCCCGGCCAGCCGGTCGCCCGTGCTCGCGCCGGTCGAGCGTTCATCCTCGGAACATCCGGCGAGCAGGGAGATTGAGAGTAAGAAAATAAAAAGCACGGGTAGAAATCTGTATTTCATTGTAAATCTCCGATGGTATTATTGGTATTGGAGCGTCGGCGTTTCAAACCAGGCCGGATGCTCGGATCTTGCGCCGAGGTGGCGCAGGAACGATTTTGTCCGCTCCTCCCTGGGTGAATTGAAAAACTGGTCGGAACCGGCGGATTCAACGATCGCGCCGTTTTCCATCAGGATGACTTGTGACGAGACCTGCTGCGCGAAACCCATCTCGTGGGTCACCACCAGCATGGTCATCCCTTCGTCGGCCAACTGGCGCATCACGGCCAGCACTTCTCCGGTTAGCTCCGGGTCAAGCGCGGAGGTGGGCTCGTCGAAAAAGATGATCTCGGGAGCCGGGGCCAGTGCCCGGGCTATGGCCACACGCTGTTGCTGGCCGCCGGAAAGCTGGTGGGGGTAAGCGTCCTTTTTGTCCGCCATTCCCACTTTATCGAGCGCCTGCATCCCGATGGCCGCGGCTTCCCGCCTGGGAATGCGCCGGGCGACGACAAGGCCTTCGGTCACGTTTTCAAGCGCGGTCTTGTTCCTGAAAAGGTTGAAATCCTGGAACACAAATCCGGTTTTTTTTCGGATGGCGTCGATCTCCGCCCGGCCGGCTTTGCCGAACTGGTACACCTTCCCCTGAAACGACAGGGTTCCGCGGTCTCCGGTTTCCAGGAAGTTGAGGCAGCGCAAGAGGGTCGTCTTGCCGGCTCCGCTCGGACCCAGGATGGCCACTACGTCGCCCCTGGAGACCTCAAGAGTAACGCCCCTCAAAATCTCCGCGCCATTGAAAGATTTGGTAAGATTGGTAACTTCAAGCATATCTATCTCCTACGGCGTCCAGACCGCGTTCATTTTTTTCTCCCCTGCCCGTTGCAGCCAGGTCAGCACCGTGGAAAAGAGCAGGTAGATCAATCCCACTTCGCAGTAGAGGGCCAGCGGCTCATACGTGCGGGCGACGATTTTTTGCGTGGCCATGAACATTTCCACTACGGTTATGTTGGCCGCCAGTGATGTATCCTTCACCAGGCCGATGAGCGTGTTGGAAAGCGGCGGAAAGGCTGTTCGGAAAGCTTGCGGGAGGACTATCCTCCACATGGTCTGCAGCCAGGTCATGCCGACGCAGTACCCCGCCTCGATCTGCCCGGCCGGAACTGACTCCAGGGCCGCGCGCATGGTTTCGGCCGCGTATGCGCCGGTGTTCAGGGAAAAGACGATTACAGCCGCGGGAAAGGCCGGCACCACGATGCCGACCCCAGGCAAACCGTAGAAAATGATGTAGAGTTGAACCAGCAGCGGGGTGCCGCGCACGGCCCAAATATAAACACGCGCGAGCTGTTTGAAGACTTTCAGGTCCGCGACCTGCACCAGGGCGACGGCCACGGCGATCGCCAGGCCGAGGGCAAAGGAAATCACGGTCAGCGGGATGGTCATGGTCAGGCCGGGCAGCAGGATCTTCCAAAAAGAATCCGCCAGGAGGGTAAGTACACGTTCAGTCATCATAGGTAGGCTGAATGTAATTACTCTCCCTTGCTTTTCGTAGATACGGAATTATCCAATTTTTGCACTATCCTGCCAACGGAGGGAGCAAGATCCGGTCACATGCCGACGCAGCGAAGATTGGGGATGCCGATTCCGGCCAGGCTGGCGTCGAGCGAGACCGCGCTTTCGGCGATAAAGTGGTAGCGGGTGACGTCGATGTCGAACCCGGGAAGCAGGACTGCGTTGCGGGCGCGTTTGGCGAATTCGGCGAAAAAGCCGGCCGGGCCT
>NZ_JBAIYW010000468.1:0-1865 GCF_036763055.1 Desulfovibrio sp. 1214_IL3152
GGCAGGCCCGACCTGGCCCAGGCAGGCGGCAGCCAGCCTGAAGGACTGGACGAAGCCTTTGCCGCGCTGAAAAAATGTATCGAACAATAAGGACTGTGTGATGATTGGCATTTCCAAGCTGTACTGTGGTCAGGTGGAGCCTTCGGACGCCCTGCGTTATGGCCGTGAGTCGGGCAAGCTGCCCTCCCATCTGCTGCAGTTTTCCAAGGACAAGAAGCCTGTGGTGGTCTGGAACATGACCCAGCGCTGCAACCTCAAATGCGTGCATTGCTACGCTCACGCCATTGAGGTGGACGGCACGGACGACATCAATACCCAGCAGGCCAAGGCCATGATCGACGATCTGGCCGCCTACGGCGCTCCGGTCATGCTTTTCTCCGGCGGCGAGCCGCTGGTGCGCAAAGATCTGGTTGAACTGGCAAGCCACGCCACGTCCAAGGGCATGCGGGCCGTCATCTCCACCAACGGAACCCTGATCACCAAGGAAAAAGCGCGCGAACTCAAGGCCGTGGGCCTCTCTTACGTGGGCATCTCCCTGGACGGCATGGAAGAAATACACGACAAGTTCCGCGCCGTACCCGGCGCGTTCCGCAAGGCTCTGGAAGGCATTGCCAACTGTCAGGCCGAAGGTCTCAAGGTGGGGCTGCGCCTTACCATCAACAAGCGCAATGCCGGTGAAATTCCCGGTATTTTCCGCCTGCTCAGGGATATGGAAATTCCCCGCGCCTGTTTTTACCACCTTGTCTACTCCGGCCGAGGCTCCGAGCTTATCAAGGAAGACCTTGACCACGCGGAAACCCGTCAGGTGCTGGACCTCATCATGGATGAAACCCGCGCCCTGTTTGACGCGGGCAAGGGCAAGGAAATCCTTACTGTTGATAACCACGCCGACGGCCCCTACGTGTGGATGCGGCTCAAGCGCGAAGACCCCAGGCGTGCGGAAGAAGTTTTTGAACTGCTTCAGTACAATGAGGGCAACAGCTCGGGCCGGGGTATCGGCTGTATTTCCTGGGACGGAAAGGTTCATGCCGACCAGTTCTGGCGGAACCATGTGCTCGGCAATGTGCTGGAGCGTCCGTTCTCGCAGATATGGGACGACCCCTCCATTGAACTGCTGCACATGCTCAAGGACAAGAAAGCCCACGTCAAGGGCCGTTGCGCCAAGTGCCGCTTTCTGAACATCTGCGGCGGCAACTTCCGCGCCCGCGCCGAAGCCTATTATGATGACATCTGGGCACAGGACCCGGCCTGCTACCTGACTGATGAAGAAATCGGCCTGAAATAGCTTCTTTTTGTGAGGAGGCCCCTTGTTCAAAAAGGGGCCTCTTTCGCACTCTCTGCCAGTTTTTACAAGCGCTATCGCATGATAGAGGCAGCCTGGCCTGAAAAACAAGGATAGAGCCATGACTCCGTTCCATCGCGGCCGCCGTCTGCGCGCCACCCCCGAGCTCCGCACACTGGTGCGCGAAACCGCGCCCCTTCTTGTGGAAGACCTTATTCAGCCCTATTTTGTGGTTGAAACAAAAGACCCCAATTTTCGCAAAGAAATCGGCTCCATGCCAGGCCAGTACCAGCTGAGCCTCAGCCAGCTGGAAAAACAGGTGGAACAGGCCGTGGACACGGGCCTGCATTCTGTCATCCTTTTTGGCATTCCGGCCACCAAGGACGAAAAAGCCTGCGGCGCCTACGCCGACGACGGCATCGTGCAGGAGGCAGTGCGGCTGCTCAAGCGCCGCTGGCCCGAGCTTTTTGTCATGACAGACGTGTGCCTGTGCGAATACATGAGCCACGGCCACTGCGGCATTCTTACGCCCGAGGGCGTGGTGCGCAACGATGCCACCCTGCCCCTGCTGGCGCAGACCGCC
>NZ_JBAIYW010000507.1:0-1855 GCF_036763055.1 Desulfovibrio sp. 1214_IL3152
TGCCGTCGCCCGAAGCCAGGGCCGTGGCCCAGGAATTCATGGCGCTCACGTCGCCCTTTTCCGCTGCCAGGCGAAAAAACTCCGCCGCGCGGGTACGGTTTTTCTTTACGCCCTTGCCGTCCAGAATAAGACGCCCCATAACGTACAGGGCTTCAGCGTTGCCGCTGTCCACAAGGGGCTTGAGCAGGCGCACGGCCTCATCGTAATCATTCTTGTCCAGCGCCGTCTGCACCTGACGCAGGCTTTCACCGTCGTCAGCGCGGGCATCGCCCTGGGACAGCCACAAGGGCGAAAGGCACAAACATGCCAGAAAAACTGTGATAACTAACCGAATTTTCATATGTTATAAACTCTTCAACGTTGGGATCCAGTAATGGTTTTCATCGCCCTTGAGCGTCAGAGCCTGAAGGGCGCAAAAAGCGCGGCGGGCATCCTGCACTGATGTGCGGCTCCACCACGCGCGGGGGTCTTCCCACACTTCGGTGACCTTGGCGGCGGCCTCTTCGGGCGTGGCATGCAGTATGCCCGCCCGCACAAGCACATCCAGCAGGGCATCGCTTTGCGGGGTAACGGGCCACACATCACGCCGCCAGAACAGGATGGTAGGCACATTGGCGACCAGAGCCTCAAGAGTCGTCGTGCAGTTGTGATCCACGACCAGCAGACGGCAGGCAAGCATCTGCGGCTGCAAAGGCCCTGTGGCAAGACGCACCTGGGGCATGCGTTCCAGCAGCCAGTCCGCGTCACGCAAAGAGCCGGGCAACGGGAAATAGGGACGATACAGGGAACTGCCCCGTATGTTCCGCTCCAGCGATTCAAAAAAGCGCAGCTTGTCGCGCCTGTAATCCACCAGTTGCAAGGGCGTTGGATGGGCGTCCAGACGATAGCCGTAGGCTGGCATTTCCGTACCCACAAGTAACAGGTGATGCCCGTCCTGACCATGCCAGCTTTTCTTTATGCGAGCCAGTTGCGGGTACGGCAAGGGAATAAAATTTCCCCGGCTGTTGCCGTGCTCACTCCAGCCCCAGGTGGCAAAGGCGTGCTGGCTGTATTCCACCACGGCAGTATCACAGGCACAGCGTACCTGACCATAATTGCCGCCGTGCTGCACGTACATGAGCCTGTGGCCCCGGCCGCGCCAGAGAGCGAGCTTTTGCCGGTATTCCGCGTCCTCATAGGCCAGAATGCTTGCCACGCGCAGGCGCGGCGACAACATGCCCGGCGCGAGGCGTTCGGGATGGCCGAGCTTTTTTAAAGAACGCGGCATCCCCGCGCGAAAAAGGGCCATAACATCAAGATGCTCCGGCAAAGCCGCGTCAAACCCCGTGGCGGCCCGCCCATAGGTCGAAAGCGGCTGCGAGCAGTCATGCCCCCGGCTTTTATGCAGCAGGGCCAGAGAAAAGCGCAGGCTCTGCCAAAGGCTGACGCCTTTGAGACGGGGAAAAGGCAGTCTCAACATGGCATTGCGCAGCATGCCGCGCACGCGATCCTTGCCGGAAAGACGTTTCGCCGCACCGTATTCACGGTTTACAGGCTCAAGGTATTCCCATGTCCAGTTTTTCGGCCATCCATCATGAAAATGGGCCTCGAACAGACGCGAGAACAGCCAGTGATTAAAGGTATGCCCAAGGGCGCCGTGCAGGACAAAATCCGGCTCGGTATGGAACGTGAAGCAGCACTCCACCGGCAACAGGGGAACGTGCAGGGCCTCGTCGCCCCACACTTGGACCAGGGCCTTGACCCTGTCCCAGCGCTCCACGATCTGTGAAGCCATATTCACGGCCCAGGGGGCCAGTAGCGTCTCCCAGTAGGCGGCGGGCAGCGCAGCGCTGTGCGGGCATAGCTCCGCCGCCAG
>NZ_JBAIYW010000092.1:0-1847 GCF_036763055.1 Desulfovibrio sp. 1214_IL3152
ACACCCTCTCCAAGGCCGGCATGCAGGCAAGCCGACAGGATGACGCCTATATCTGTGACCTGTATACCCCGGGCGCTCTTGTACCCGGCGCACGGCAGATGGCTCTTTGCTATGGCCCGGGCAGGCCCGCGCCGCTGGGCTTTGTGGAACTGGAATATGCCGCCCCCAACAAAGACACGGCCCGGAGCATCCTGCGCATGGTCAGTGAACGCTTTGGGCCGCCCTCTGCCGGTGAAGGCGACAACGGCCACATCTGGAACCTCGGCACGGTCATCGTGGCGACACGCTATGATCCCGCGCAGCAGACGGCAAGCCTCATGTACATGATTCCCGCCATCTACCATCTGACCCGCCAGGACTAGGGGCTGTTTCTAGACGCCGTTCCCCTCAGAAAACGTCCAGGCCAGAAGGTAAAATTCTCTCGGCTGGACAGGCAGGAATGCTGCTCCCGACGCCGGGAGTCTGCCGTCCGGAAGGCAGGGCTTGGAGATTTCGGTCTACTTTATGAGGGCTGCCAGCAGCTTGGCGACCAAAGGCGACAGCAGCACAATGGCGTAGATGCGCACCAGATGGTACACCATCACCACAGGGGCCTCACTGCCCGCATCCCCTGCCAGAGCCACAATGGCGTTGAAACCTCCCGGGCTGGTGGCAAGGTAGGCCCCGCCGGCGCTCATGCCGCCAAAGCGCATGCTCACCCAGGCGCAGAACAGGCCCGCCAGCAGAATGATGGCGGTTGACAGCAGCATGATGGGCCAGGTGGAGCGGATCACCGTCAGCATGTCAGGGCTGTACATATTGCCCACGATCACTCCCACGCAGCCATAGATCACATAGCGTATCCAGTGCGGTATTTCGGGCGTACTCACGGAACCGAAGGTCTTGAAAATGACCACGGCCAGCATGGCTCCGGTCATGGGGCCGCCGGGCAGGTCGAAATAGTCGAACACCAGACCACCCGCCAGGCCCACGGCAAAAAGCACAATCAGCGTCATCATATATCCTTCCTTATCAGCCCGGCCAGAATGCCCGAGCGGGCCGTTTTTCCTTTATCCGGGCCGGTCTGTGGCCCTTCCGGCAATGCATACGCCCATTGTCGCCGCGCTTCAATGCCCCACAACGCCGAGGGGACGCCCTCTTCCAGAAGAAGAGCGCGCCCCCGGGCAACATATCAGTTTATCCAACGCAATCGTACTGTCAAATGCTCTATGCATATTCTACGCATGGAGCAGGGTAAAACAGAGTTGTCCTACTTTTGAACCATGCCTATGAGCTTGTCCATAGTTGCCGAAGCATCGCCAAGCATCATGATGACGCCGGGCCTGCCGTACAGGGTATTGTCCACTCCCGCATAGCCGGGTTTGTCGTCATAGTTGCAGATAATGACGTTTTTGGCTTCATTGGCCTTGAGAATGGGCATGCCGTAAATGGGCGTGCCTTCGGCAGTGTTGGCCGCGGGGTTCACAACGTCGTTGGCCCCGATCACGATCACAAGATCGGCTTCGGCGAACAGGGGGTTCACCACATCCATCTCAAGCAGGTTTTCGTAGTCCACGTTGGCTTCGGCAAGCAGCACGTTCATATGGCCCGGCATGCGTCCGGCCACCGGATGGATGCCGTAGCTCACCTTGGCGCCCTTGCTTTCCAGCAGGTCGGCAAGCTGTTTCACCT
This sequence comes from Desulfovibrio sp. 1214_IL3152, assembly GCF_036763055.1. NCBI lineage: Bacteria > Pseudomonadati > Thermodesulfobacteriota > Desulfovibrionia > Desulfovibrionales > Desulfovibrionaceae > Desulfovibrio > Desulfovibrio sp. 1214_IL3152. The sequence goes on from NZ_JBAIYW010000092.1 coordinate 1,672, forward strand.
TGTGCTGGGCCTGAGCCAGAGCCATGCCGTAACCAGGCACGATGATGACCTTTCTGGCTTCCCTGAGCACCCTGTCCACCTGGTCCGCTCCGCCGGAAGCGGCTGAAGCGGCAGGCACTGCGGCAGCGGGGCCTTCGCCCTGGGCATATGCCCGCAGCTTGTCAAAGGTCTTGCCC
>NZ_JBAIYW010000324.1:0-1843 GCF_036763055.1 Desulfovibrio sp. 1214_IL3152
CCTTGCCGCCGTCAAAGGCCCCGGCTCCCGCGCCTTCCTGATCCTGACCGTCGGCCCGGGCAGAGTCACCACGCGCGTCGCCCTTGGCGGCGTTTTCCTGAAGAACGGCCAGCGCTTCATAAATATCGTCGGCCGACATGCCCGCGTAGGCCGGGTCATGAGCAAAACCTTCGGGCAGATCAAAACCGGATTCGAGCAAAATGTGATTGATAGCCAGATCACAGGCCCGGTTCCACATTTTTTCCTCGCGCCCCTTGCGGCGCAGATGATGGCCGAAAGCCAGATGCATGATCTCATGCGCCTGGGCGGCCATCAGCCGGGCTTCGGGCAAGGTGGCGGCATAGGTCGGGTTAAAGCCAAGGCTTTTGCCGTCCGTCCACAGATCGCCGCAGGTTTTGTCCTCCCTGAAGCGCAGGCGCAATGCCAGTGATCCGAAAAATGGATGGTCCAGCACCAGAGCCGTTCTGGCCTTTTTCATTGCCAGCGTCGCTTTGCGTGAAAGCTCGTCACCCTGTGGCGATGAATCGCAACCGCTCCCCGGAGATGACGAGCCAAGCCCGTCCCCCGGAGGCACAGAGCTGTCGTAGGGCCGACGCAGCAGGCCGTTGCGCGCTTTCATGGCTACATCAGCACTTCAGCGTTTTTTTCCGCCCAGCGGGAGAACGCCTCTGTATGCACAAGCTCCGTATCCTGACACACGGCGTCACGCATGAGCAGAACGCCGAATTCCGAGGGCAGCCGTTCGGCATAGGCCGTGAGCGCATTTATGGTTTCGGCGCTGGCCCTGAGGCTCAGAGCTTCACACATGGCGTAAAGAGCCGCCGGTTCCATCGGCACAGCGGCCGAGGCCGGGGCCGCCAGCACTTCATCCACGGTGGGCAGCTCGCGCCAGACCGCAAGAAAGCCCATAAATTCAGCCGCTCCCGCTGCGCCCACAGTACCCTGGAAAAGCTCGTATTCCACATCCTGGTCCGGCGAAGCATCAAGAATGCGCGAGACAAATTCCCACGAACGGGGCGAAGCGAATGCTTTTTCGGATTTTTGCGGGTCAAAATCGTGCAGCAGCCGAGGCCTGAATCGCAAAAACGCGCACACTTCAGCCCGTATGCCCGCCGTCTGAGCCCAGGCAAGCCAGTCGTCCAGGTTGGCGTCAAACTCCAGGTGCACCATGCGGTTGGCAAGGGCCGAAGGCATGCGGTACGAAACGGCCTTGTCCTTTTCGCGGTTGCCAGCCGCCACAATGGCCCAGCCGTCAGGCAGGCGGTACTCGCCTATGGCGCGGTCCAGAATAAGCTGATAGCAGGCGGCCTGCACAAGGGGCGGGGCGGCGTTCAACTCGTCCAGAAAAATTATGCCTTCTTCCGGGTCTGAAGGCGTGGGCAGAAATGCCGGAGGACACCACACGGAAAATCCCTCATCGGTGATGCGGGGCAAACCGCGCAGGTCCACGGGGTCAAGCAGTACGGCGCGGATGTCGCGCAGGGGTATGCCCCGTGCCGCTGCCGCCTGGGCTACAATCTGGCTTTTGCCCACGCCCGGCGCGCCCCATAAAAAAACCGGCTGACGAATCGAAATGAGAGAATTCAAGGCGGATACAATTTGCGAAGGTGTCATGGCATTCCTGTAAGCTGGTGTCGGCTGGTGGTAGTGGATGCCTGAATGCTGCACTATATGAAAATGAAAGTCAATGTCATATAGAATATGATCAACGCCTCCCTCGCCGGCAAAACGCCAGACGGCAAAAGCCGCCCGGCAGCGGGCGGCTTTTGATTATCAACGCGGTGTACGCTTTTATTCAGCCAAGCACGGCCCTGTCCTCGGCCAGCCGGGCCTCGTCCTCCCA
>NZ_JBAIYW010000334.1:0-33882 GCF_036763055.1 Desulfovibrio sp. 1214_IL3152
CGGCATACATCCGCTTCAGACGGGCATTTTCTTTTTCCAGCTCTTTCATTCGTGCCATCATGGATGCATCCATACCGCCGAACCTGGCGCGCCATTTATAAAAAGACGCACTACTCATGCCGTACTCACGGCAAAGTTCTGGAACGGGCACCCCATTTTCGACCTGTTTTAAAATCGCCAAGATTTGACTGTCCGTGAAGCGTGACTTTTTCATTGTAAAATCTCCAGATTGCTTATTCTCGGAAATTCTACTTTGAAATGCTACTTTTTTCTGGGGGGATTACCGCAACGCATCAAGGCGCGCCCTCATGTCATAAACAAAAGACCTCAATACCCTGTTAAAATGATCTTTTTTTACGATAGCTGTGTTCATTCCAAGCCATTTGTGCAACTTCAAATCATCCGAGGCTGGTGGAATACTCTCTAGGTACTTTTTCCAATTAGATAAAAGACGTTCCATCTCGACACGTTGTTTTAAGCTTATATTCATGGATAATTCTCCATTCCTCTTTCTAGCCTAGGATGCCCCGTGAAGAAGGAGGGAGTTTTTGACCCGCTTAACCCAAGTAAAAGATAATAATGAAATAGACTAAATTGTGAAGTTGTGAATTTTTTTCAAGTATGGACGAGTACATTTCATTAGTGGGAGCTAATCGAACTTTTGTTGGCGGGCATATTCTGGAGATCTTCCTGAGGAACATCTTCAAATTGTTCATACATTGAAAGAACGTTGTAAACATTGTCTTGTCCCTCTTTCGTTTCATCCCACCATGCAACACCTCTATTTTTTAAAATCTTTTCTATCTGCGAAACAAAGCTGTTACTTCCCCTAGTTTTGTACGATTCCCCGTCGTCAATATCAATTTTCATGGTTTTTCCATCACCTGATGGAAAAATTGTCATACTGTGCCCATCTTCAAGGGTGAATGTCTTTTTGCCAACACTCTTGAGTGCTACGTCGGCCAACTTGAATAGATAATTCATAAATTCTCCTATCTGCATTTAGACTGTATATACATTACAATGGAAAACAATTTCTGTCTTTATTTTTATGATAATTATAATTCTTATGTGTAATTAATGTCGACTGACAGTCATATTAAAGTAATTTATACTATTTATTATAACAATATATATATGCAAACCAGAACATATTGATCAAATCTCTTGCTTTTGATCTTGCATTTCCTTGGCGCTAAGCAGCAAAAGCCCCGGCCTTTGGAGTGGCCGGGGCTTTTTGGGGGTGCGTCAGGAGTGTGCCTATTTCTGCGGGTGGGGCAGACAGGCACGCTGGTCAGCTTCAACATGTAAAATTCATAAAAAGCCTTCCGTAATGACTCACATAAATTAAACCCTCGAATAAATAGCTACATCTTCTCTAAACTCCGCAATCATCGATTCCGTCAAGGACGGCCTGAAAGAAGCAATTTTCTCAGCAATCATCCCTGTGGTCACAGGCGTGTTTGCCCCTCTTTCACATTCTTCTTCAAAAGCATACTGGGCAACAATTTGGAAAAGGTACTCAATATCTGCAGGGGTAAATTTAGGTGTCAAGCTTACAATATGATCGACATCAACTACGCCGCAGTTCATCTTCGACAAATAGTATTCCAGAATTGTTTTTCTTCCATCGTCATCCAGAGTTCCTACCGGGATGATGCAATCAAAGCGCCCCGGCCGTAGCAGTGCAGAATCCAGTTGGCGGATGTAGTTTGTAGCGCATACGAGCAGAACCTTGTTTGGCTGGCTTTTTATAAGCGGTACCTGTTTGAGAAACTCGTTGGTAATTGACCGATCGATTCTATTTGCGCTATCCCGGCTGCCTGCAAATTCCTCAAATTCATCAATGAAAAGGATAACTTCATCCAAGCACCGGGCTTTTTCCATTATTGCCCGCAGATGTGCCCCAATTTTGTCTACACCGTCGACCATAAGCATACTTGGCGCGATTTCTATGAACCACCACGCCAGCCTTCCGGCCATTGCCTTGACAAAATGGGTCTTGCCCGTACCGGGAGGGCCAAAAAAAATGATAGTTTTAGGCGGAATGACGCCATATTTTTGTGAAAGTGCTCCCTCAACCAGGGGGAGTACAATCCTCTTGTGAATCAGTTGTTTGGGGGGTTGTGTATCGGAGATAGTATCCCAAATATCTCTGCTGATGGTGCGCGCGCCCATCTGTACCAAAAGCTTTTCCTGATTGTGAGTAGAGAGCTCTTCATCCGTTCCTATGTTCTCAAGAAAGTCGGTGCAGGCAATCTTGAATCCGACATCCCGATTCAGTCTTTCAGACAGAACCCACTTATGTTGCATGATTTTCTGCCAAAGATCCGTCGCTACATCCGCATCGAATTTTGCACCGCTAGCTTCAAAAATTTTGCTGGCACAAATTTCTGGAGAGGGAGTGTCTAATATTATTTTATCCAAAATGAACCCCTAGTTGAATATTGTGTGGGGCAATTATTTTCGGAATTTGTGAGCAAATTTACATTTAAAAACATTGCTGTCCGGCTAAGGGTTAAGAAAAAAGTCCAAAATCTCAATGCGATGTGGTATAAAGAGTTTGCGAAAAACTTTGCCACACAAGGAGATTTTGGACATGAGTCACCATAATACACTTTTCTCCCAGATGCTATCTCTGATTCCCAGACATGTTTTTCAAAAGCTCGAACACCGGCACAAAGTAGGGCGGGCCTCACGCAAATTCGGCTTCAAGGAGCAGTTCACCGCCATGGCCTTTATTCAGCTTGCCGCGAGGCGTTCCATGCGTGACGGGCTCCGGTGTCTGGCTGCCGCCGGAAACCGCCTGTACCATTGGGGCCTGAAAAACGTGCCCCGCTCGACTTTCGCCGACGCCAACAATTCAAGGCCCGTGGGCTTTTTCAAGGACTTGTTCGCTGAAATGTACGGACTTTGCCAGCCGCATGCGCCTCGTCACAAATTTCGCTTCAAGTGCAAACTGTACAGCATGGACGCTACCACCATCAGCCTTTGCCTGTCCGTCTTCCCCTGGGCATCGTTCCGGCGGAACAAAGCCGGGGTGAAGGTAAATACCGTGCTTGATCACGATGGCTACATCCCTGCCTTCGTCGATATCAGCAATGCCAAAACCCACGAAAGCCGCATGGCCAAAAGCCTTTCGCTGCCAAAAGGCTCCATTGTGACCTTTGACAAAGGCTATATAGCCTATTCCTGGTTTCAGCTTTTGGCGACAAAGGGCATCTTCTTCGTCACGCGCCTCAAAGATAACGCCGTATTCAAGCTGCTGGAACGCCGTCCTGTCAATCGTAAAACAGGCGTCACCTCTGACCATATTATCGAAGTGAAAAACAGTCGGGGAAAAACCTTGCGCTTACGCCGAATAGGCTACAGGGATGCCAAAACCGGGAAGCGTTACGAGTTCTTGACCAACCACTTTCGCCTGTCAGCGAAAACCATTGCCGACATTTACAAAGAGCGCTGGCAAATCGAAATATTCTTCCGTGAAGTCAAACAAAATCTGCACATCAAAAGCTTTGTCGGGCGCTCTGAGAACGCTGTGCTCATCCAAATTTACACGGCCCTGACAGTGTATTTGCTCATGGCGTACCAAAAAATCCTGAGTAAACTTAAGCTGTCGGTGCAGCAATTATTCGAGCTCATTTGCGTGAATTTGTTCGGCAAAGACTCCCTGGAAGAACTCCTGAAACCGCGAAGATCAAAAACTCAAAACTCTTACAGTCTCAGCCTATTAGCTATGGTTGCTTAGCCGGACAGCATTGAGCAAGGATCTTTTTTCCTGTCAATGCACCTGATTCATACGCTTTAGCTAATGCTCTCTGTACTGCAACATCATCATCAGTAGTTATTATTAAAGCTTGGTATAGTGGGATTCTACCTTTTTCAACTGAATTTACTAAATACTCTTCTCCTTGTTCTAACAGTCGTAGAATGCCACGAATGTAATCTTTTCCAAGGTTTGTTTTTTTCGCAATATCATCCTCCTCATAGCCTTGCTGACCGGCCCCGGTTTTTTGTACCAGGCTAAAAGTTAGTGGCAAGCGCTTTGCGGCGCTTCTTCTGCCATCCGTATACACAACAACTCAGTGGGAGGCGAGAGCGACCCCATTGCCCCTCCCATGGGAGGGGCAAAAAACGTCAGAGGTGCTGGCGGTTGGCCTCCCAGGGAACGATGCGGCCGGCGGTGATTGTAATGCCTACGCCAGTTCTCAATAACAATTTCAGCCTCTTGTAGCGTCATAAACAGCTCGCCGTCCAGCAGCTTGTCGCGCAATTTTCCGTTAAAGCTTTCGCAGTAGCCGTTTTCCCAAGGGCTTCCCGGCTCAATGTATTGAGTCTGTACCGATAGTTCCGCCAACCACTTTTTCAAGGCTAATGCCACGAATTCCGGGCCGTTGTCCGAACGAATATTGTCCGGTCGGCCATGGGTCAAAAACAAATCCGCCAAGACATGCATGACCTGCTCGGCACGAATCGTACGAGCCACATGCAAGGCCAAGCATTCACGGCTGTATTCGTCAATGACCACCAATACCCGGAAGGCTTTGCCATTAACGGTACGGCAATGCACGAAGTCATAAGCCCAGACATGGTTTTTCCACTCCGGGCGGAGACGAACGCAGGAACCGTCATTCAACCACAGCCGTTTTCGTGGGCGCTGTTTTGCCGGAACCTTCAAGCCTTCCTGTTTCCAAATCCGCTCTACGCGGTTGTAGCTGATACCCCACCCGTCCATCCGCAAAAGATCGGTTATCGCCCTGTATCCGTACCGGCCATACTCCGAAGCGTAGTTGATCACCGCCTGGCGCACCAGCACTGAAAATTCACGGACAGAAGACGTGTACCGCTGCGTTGTCCGGTTTTGCCCAAGAACAGCGCATATTTTACGCTCGCTGCTCCCGGTCTGCTCACGAACATGCTCCGCACATTGGCGGCGACGAGCGGGGCTCAAAAGTTTCCCTTTGCCGCCTCCGCCAAAATAATTTTCTCAAGACTCAGATCGGCCACTGCCCGCCGCAGTCTGGCATTTTCCTTTTCAAGCTCTTTCAACCGCTTGAGCTGATCCGTTCCCATGCCACCGTATTCCTTGCGCCAACGGTAGTAGGTTTGCTCCGTCACGGCTATCTTTCGGCAGGCCATGGCGATGCTCTCGCCTTGTCCCACTAGCACCTCGACCTCGCGTAGCTTGAAGATAATCTGCTCTGCTGTGAAGTTTTTGCGACCCATTGCAAGCCCTCCGTGCCCACACCATACACTAACTTTTTAGGTGGGCCAGTTTTTTGGGGGCAGGTCAGCACTCTGGCCCAGCAGATGAAGGGGCGAACTGCGCTTGTAAACACAATTCCTTATCTTTCCCTCTCCGAGGGGTTGAAGTTTGTCGATAATAAAAATGCTATGCCCATACCTCGTACGGATCTTGCATTTTTCAATGGGTTGGGTGGTTTTACTCCGGACGGACGCGAGTACGTCATCACCACAACGCCGGGGCAGGCAACTCCAGCCCCCTGGGTCAATGTGCTTGCCAATCCACAATTTGGAACCGTTATTTCAGAAACAGGGCTCGCCTTTACCTGGAGCGAAAATGCCCACGAATACCGGCTCACCCCATGGGCAAATGATCCGGTAACTGATTCAAAGGGCGAAGCTTTCTATCTGCGTGATCACGCTGACGGATATTTTTGGTCTCCAACTCCCCGCCCCTGCCGGGGGGAAACGCCATACACCACCCGACACGGATTCGGATATAGCGTATTCGAACACACGGAACGCGGCATCACTTCAGAACTTCTTGTGCATGTGGCTGTGGATGCCCCGGTTAAATGCGTAAGGCTGACGGTACGGAACGTGTCTGGAAGGCCGCGGAAATTATCAGCAACAGGCTATGTGGCCTGGGTGCTTGGGGACATGCCGGAAAAAACACGCATGCACATCGGTACCGAAGTCGATCAGGAAAGTGGAGCGATTTTTGCCAACAATGCCTACAATTCAGAATTTCCTGGACACACGGCATTTTTTGATACTGACGAAACCATCAAATTCATTAGTTGCGATCGCACGGAATTTTTAGGGCGCAACGGGACATTGGAAAAACCGGCAGCCATGAAACGCAGCCGCCTTTCCGGCAGAACAGGACTTGCTCTGGATCCGTGCGCCGCGGTTCAGGCTCCATTTACCCTTGCCGTCAATGAGGAACGGGTTATCACATTCAGGCTTGGAGTCGGAAAATCTAGGGAAGAATGCAGAGATCTGGCCAAGCGGTTCAAGGGGGCAGAGGCAATGCAAAACTCGTTAAGCAAAGTCTGGCAGCAGTGGGACCGTCTGCTCGGCGCCGTTCATGTGGAAACTCCGGATCCGTCATTCAATGTAATGGCCAACGGCTGGCTGATGTATCAGACAATTGCCTGCAGAATGTGGGGGCGCGGGGCGACATATCAATCTGGCGGCGCGTTTGGTTTCCGTGACCAGTTGCAGGATGCGATGGCCCTTGTGCATACCGCACCCCACTTGTTGCGGGAGCAGATACTTTTGTGCGCATCGCAGCAGTTCCCGGAAGGAGATGTCCTGCACTGGTGGCACCCCCCGAGCGGGCGCGGAGTGCGCACGCGCTGTTCGGACGACTACCTTTGGCTGCCGCTGGCCGCCTGCCGTTATATCTGTTCCACCCAGGATGTGGACATACTGAATGAGACAATTGGCTTTATTGAGGGACGCCCCGTCAAAGAGGGCGAAGATTCTTATTATGACCAACCTTTTCCTTCAGGCATGACGGCCACACTGTATGAACATTGTGTTCGGGCCATTCGTCACGGGTTTAAATTCGGCGCGCATGGCTTGCCGCTTATAGGTTCCGGCGACTGGAACGATGGAATGGACAAAGTAGGCATACACGGAAAAGGGGAAAGCGTTTGGCTGGCTTTTTTCCTTTATGAAGTTCTGACCAAGTTTATGCCTTTTGCCTCCACTCGTGGTGATATGCCCTTTGCCCAAGAGTGCGCCCAGCAACTTGCGACATTGAAAAACAATATTGAGACGCATGGTTGGGACGGCGATTGGTACCGCCGTGCATATTTTGATGACGGCACCCCCCTCGGCTCGGCTGAAAATGAGGAATGCCGGATAGATTCCATAGCGCAAAGCTGGTCAGTGCTTTCAAATGCAGGAGATTTAGATCGTTCCCAGGCGGGCATGGAGGCACTAAATACGTATCTGGTGCGCCGCGAGGATAAGCTGGTGGCGCTGTTCACCCCGCCTTTCGACATGCTTGCCCACAATCCGGGCTATATAAAGGGCTATGTTCCCGGAGTGCGGGAAAATGGCGGCCAATATACTCATGCGGCCGTGTGGGCGGCTATGGCCTTTGCTCAACTGGGTGATACAAAAAGAGCATGGGAAATCTTCACAATCATCAATCCGGTAAATCACGGCAGAAATCCTGAAGAAGTGTCACGCTACCAGGTGGAGCCTTATGTTGTCGCCGCTGATGTCTATGCGGCTCCGGATTTTGTTGGACGCGGCGGCTGGACGTGGTACACGGGATCAGCAGCCTGGATGTACCGCTTGATGCTTGAATCGCTTTTGGGGATAAACGTTGAAAACGGGACTCTTCGTATTGCCCCTTGCTTGCCTGCAGATTGGGATAGCTGCATTGTACGTTATCGTCACATTAATACTAACTATAGTATAAACATCACACAGGAACGCGCTGGAGGGAAAAAGCTTTCTATTCAGCTTGATGGAATTGAAAAAAATGACCTTCTTGTTCCCCTGGTTGACGATCTGCAAGAGCATGTTGTGAGCGTTATAGTGCAAAAATAAATTAGGTTTATGCATCTATTTATTATTGCTATTTTAAATAACAATATCCATCCACTGGGATAAAAGATATCATGAAGCCATGATTTTGATGTATATATTATATCAGCAGAATTAAGGTTAACCTCTTTCTGTTAATAGTAGTATTAACACTGTATTACTGTCGTACAGTTTGGAGGTTTGACTTTTATGATTTATTCAAAGCTGGTTAGTTTTTTTTCGAGAGAAATCGGCTTTCTTGACGATGTAATACCTGTTGGGTCCGACCTTGTTATTCGAAATTTTAGTTTTAGTTCTCCTGCGCGGCAGAGAGTGGGGCTGACACATTCTCTGCCGGGTAACGTGACGGATTTAGGCAATCCCGATGCCGAAATTCAGGAGAATAACAATTTCAGATACCATGTGTTGATGCCGGCGCAGACGAAAAAAGCGCGGAGCATCGTCATAATGCTGCACGGATTGAACGAGAGGCACTGGACCAAATACATGCCTTGGGCTGCATCCATTGCTGAGATGACAGGCCATGCCGTTGTCCTTTTTCCGCTTGCGTTCCATATGAACCGTGCCCCTGCTCTATGGGCAGATCCGCACCGCATGGCACGCCTGAGCCGTGATCGGAAGCATACTCTGCCGTCCCTCACGAATTCTAGCTTCGTTAACGCGGCAATCAGCACAAGGCTCTATGAACAGCCAGAACGTTTCATTTTATCTGGCCTTGAAAGTTATTATGATCTCATTGAGCTTGTTGAAATAATAAAAAACGGATTACACCCCGTTGTGCATAAAGATGCGACAATCGATTTTTTTACCTATTCTATTGGAACGCTTCTTGGCGACCTTCTTATGATGGCAAACATGTCAGGATACTTTTCGGAGTCCCGGCATGTCTCATTTTGTGGGGGGCCTGTAGTCAGCGGTCTGCATCCAGAATCCAAATTTATCCTTGACAGCGAAGCCGTACACAAGCTCAGGCAGTGCCTGCTCTCAAAAGAAAAACTTGAAGTATTGTTGGCTGCCAACAGTAGGGTGGAAATGGCTTTTCGCAGCATGCTTGACTACGGGACATGCAGCAACCAACGAGAGAAACTATTGCGCGGCATTGGTGCGCGGCGTTATGCGATCGCTCTTGCTGATGACATGGTCGCCAGCCCCAAAGAGATTCTCAACACCCTTGGGAGAAAGGAAAAAAACGGTATTTTAGTTGATATCATGCAGTATACCTATACCTACAGACATGAAGATCCTTTTCCAACAAACAAAAAAATGACCAGCAACGTGGACGGACAATTCCAACGCACATTCGATAGAATTTGTCATTTTTTGAAAAATCCAGAAATTGATTGATGCCTTTTAGCAAATAACACCGTCTTCTCAATAGCAATACGCTGCTTGCTTTATCTGCACGTCTGCGTTGATGATGCCTCCGGGGTTGCGTACACGGCCATCCTCCCGGATGAAACAGCGGAATCAGCCATAGAGTTCTTATGGTTTGCCGTTGCCTGGTATGCCTCGTACAGCATTAAGGTAGAACGTTTTTTGACAGATAAAGGATCTTGCTACAGGTCTTGGAAGTTCCGTGATGCCTGTGGTGAATTTGGGATAAAGCACAAGCGAGCCCGGCCTTATCGCCCACAAACCAACGGCAAGTCTGAACGCTTCATTCGAACAGCATTGAATGAGTGGGCATACGCCAAAACGTATACCCACTCATGAAAAAGAACAGCTTATCTGCCAATATGGACGCATCGTTATAATTTTCTGCGACCACATTCGACTCTTGGCAGAAAACCTTCAGCTTCGAGGCTAGGAGGGTGAACAACGTATTGACACTCAGCAAAATAATACCTCGGCTTTAGTATAGAAATCTACGCTAATTTTGCCCCGATTCCCTCATGAGTTCAGGAAATTGGGGGGCACCTTGGGGAAACATCTGTATGGCAAGTCCGTATCGCCTTAGGGTAATAATCTGATCCGTGCTTTTCTCTCTGAAGTCGGCAAGTCCGGCATCCTTGTAGAAGGGGTTTCAACGAATATCTTCCAATCGCAGCATAAACGTCAACGGACTCACGGGCGAAGCCTGGAACCCGCAGTCCTGGTAAAATGTGGCTGCCCGTTCATGCAGGGCATGCACCAGAATGGCCCTGATGCCCGCGATAGATGCGGCCTGAACTGTTCTCAGCATGGCGTCCCGCACCAATGCCTTGCCAATGCTCTTTCCCTGTATGCTCTGGTCGACGGCCAGACGGCCAAGAATCATGACCGGTACAGGATCCGGCATATTTCTTTTAATGTTGCCCGGCGAGAATTCGTGGGTCACGCTACCGACTGCCAGCGAATAGAAGCCGACAATCTTGTTTTCTTGGCAGACAACATAGGTGCGGCTGGCTTTTCCCTCATTCTTCAGCGCCTTGGAGCGCAACCACATATCCAGCGATGGCTCTCCACTACAAAAATCCGCCAGATCGTGAGCGGCTGTGATGGCAGCCGGGGCAGCAATCCGTCCACTCATTTGTCGTCATCCCAAGGGGCGGGAGTGTCGAGAAGGCGCTTCAGGGCGACATTTTTCGAAACAGGGGCGGCCAGAGCGGCCTGAAAGGCGTCCCATTGCTCTGCCGAAAGCTGAAAATGCGTTTTTTCCATAAGAATCTCTTCGGCTGAGCGAACTGCGTTTTCCAAAATAAAAGCAGTACGGTTCTTGCCTGCCATCTCCGCAGCAAGGTCAATAATGGCCTTTTGCGCTGGAGGAATCCTCAGGTTGATAGTTCCTGTGCTTGCCATAGCAAACTCCTTTTTGACAGAATAAAGTGGGAATCTCTTTGTGTCAACACAACGTATATACGTTGATGTGTAATATTGGCAATGTTATTGACTATCAAAAAAATACTCATTATTTTATTTTTAACCAATCAACTTTAACAAAAAAAAGATGTGGAGATGGCTTAATGATAGCCTCCCCCCTGCCTGGCGGTCAGGAAGGTGGAAGCCGAATACGCGATTGGGGTAGACTGGACTGTGCCCCACAACCGTTGACTCGTTTTTCCTGGACCACAATTTGCGTCAAGGCGTTCCGATTTCAGCAGGAACGACGAAGGGGAGGACGCCCCTTCGATTACACCGGGGCACCGGAACAGTGCGGCTTGTAGCCGCCAGAAGTGGGGAAAACGGCACACAAACAGCAGGTCAATGATGGCCTTCTGATTGTTTGCCGTTTTCCATCTTTTTATTTTATACTGGAAAACGGCGACCTTATGGAGATTTACCATGAGTTCGCATCGCATTCTTCCGCCACCGACTTCCTCAAATCATGATTACCGCCAGTCGCGGATGGGCTTTCTTGCCCCCATTTCTGCTTGCAGTGCACCTGGAAGCCACCCGGCCGCCAGGCCGCCAATCAAGTATTCTCTCAATGATACGTTGTTCACCTTTGACAGTGGGCGTCGCCTATCTTTCGCAGAAGGTGTGCGCTCGACGCTTGTTCTTGGCGGAACCGGCTCAGGAAAAACCACCTCCGTCATTTTACCTATACTTGATGCATTACTGCGGCGAGGATTCGGTGGGGTCATTCTGGACGTAAAGGGCAACCTTGGCGCCCAGACCCGCGAACTGGCCAAAGCCTGCGGCCGCCTGGACGATGTGGTGGAATTTGGCTCTTCTTCCGATGCCTGCGCTACCAATCTGCTGGCAGACATGAAGCAGCATGAAATTGCGGACTTTTTTCAAGTCCTGGCAGTGAACGGGGTGGAGCACGATGCTAATATTTCCTGGCATAGCAAAGGCGGCAGTCTTGCGGCGGATGTGGCCCAGGTGCTTACATCGCTCTCACAGGTGGAGCGGAACTGCCATTTTTCCCGTCAATTCACACCAACCCTCAAAGCGGTATTTACAGCCCTGAGCAATCACGTTTTTGCTGCTAACCTCTGGAAATTCTATTGTCAGGAATTGGGTGAACTGCGTGCCCGCCATCAATATTCGCAGAAACCAGATTATCTTATGGAAGCCGAAGCATTGTACCATGCCGTCAATGCCGAATGCTTTCACATCCTTTTGCCGGAAGACCATCAGGCTTCAAAGAGAGACGTCATCACTGCCCAGCAGCAAAAGACATGGATGCTTCAAGGCATTCTTAAGCGGCTAAAGTGCATCCAAGTAACCCATGACCTCATGGATCGTTTTTCGTCACTGACAGAGGCTACCGTGCCGTTGAATTTCACCGACCTGGTTTATCGCCAGAAGAAAATTGTCCTGGTGCATTTTTCTCCTGACTGCGGACCAACGGGAGCCTTGTTATCGCACTGCATTAAAGAGCGTTTCTACCAAAGCATCCTCAAGAATGGCAGCAGGCTAGCCTCCGATCAGTACACTTTCATGATCGCGGACGAGTTTCAGCATATTCTGGATGTGGATAGCGAGCGGCCTCTGAACGATATGGAACTGTTCGGGCTTTCACGCGAATTCCGTAACATTAACATCATTGCCTCCCAAAGTATGGCCTCGCTGTATGCCAAGGGGAGAACGCATGCGGTTTCATCCCTGTTGGGCAATTGTACAACCAAGATCATGCTGCAAAACAGCGATCCTGAAACTCTGGATTGGGTGGCGAAGGTGCGTGCCGACAGCGCTGATATGAAGAACCTTGAGCGTGGCGAATGCCTGCTGGAAGGCATCGACCAGGAGGGGCGTTGCATCAGCACCAGAGAGAGCGTCAATACCGCTCATGAAGCCGTGAGCCGTCATGTACGCGCGGCGCAAGAATTGATCATGGGGAACTCATCCAGACAAAGCAGGAAAAGGGCTTTGATTCCTGTGGGCAACAGTGGCTTACCCCAATGTGTGGAGCAGTGCCTGCTTAAGAATCCCAAAAGTCTGGCTGGAGCAAGAATAATGTGGATAGAGCTTGTCGCTATGCGACAGGCGTCATGCCGGGGACTTCCTTACTGGAAAAATGAAGCCAAGTGTAAAAAATCCGAACCTCAGCGAAGCAAGCGAGAAGGTTTCTAGCTTACTTCCTGGCCGGGGGAACTGCCACCAAGCGTGACGCTGCGGCGGCACCCTCGGCCGGGTTTGGATATGGCTGGTTTCTGGGCACGAAGCTCTTCCACTCGACTAAAAAAGGCGACCACATCCATGCGCATGATCGCCAAGAGAGCGTACAGACTTTCGCATGAAAAGCTGGTTTTTCCAGCCTCAAGAGCGGCTATATAGCTGCGCGAGCGGCCAGAAAAATCTGCAAGCTGCGGCTGCGTCAAACCGGCCTTATGGCGGGCCTCAGCCAGGGCAATGGCAATGGCTGGGCGGAGAAAGGGAATCATTTCCATGGCGCAACGCTACTATAGCCGTTGACAGAGGTGCTCCCCAAAAATCGGACAGGTGTGATAGCTACTCAACCAGACGAGGAGAACACACATGTCCAAGCGAAAGAATCATGCCCCGGCTTTCAAGGCCTGAGTGGCCCTGGCTGCTCTTTCCGGCGATAAGACCATCGCTGAACTCAGTTCAGAGTTCGGTGTTCATCAGACACTCATCCACAAATGGGTGAAGCAGCTCAAGGAGTCGGCTTCGGGCACCTTTGCCGATGAGATCAAGATCGAAGAGGCCAGGAAGGAAAAACAACTCCAGGTACTTCATGCCAAAATTGGTCAGCTTACTGTGGAACGAGATTTTTTAGCCGAGGCCTGGGGGAGGCGGTAAGCGTCTCCCGCAGACAAAGCATGGTCAATCCCGGCATCTCACTACGTAAATGACATATTTTCCCCACTGTCATCGCCATCATTGTGTTCAAAATCCTGCGAAGGCTGCGGGTCTGGCGCATGGGGCAGAACAGTAGCCTGCTGGATGTCTGAGCCAGTCGACAGGGATTTTTGGATGGCGATAGCCTCATATGTCTGTTGGAGAAACCTTTCCAGGCTGTCCCTACCGAATACAATGCGCCTAAAAATTGTCCTGTGCATGAACTCAAATGGAATATTGGGGTTATTTGCCCAGATATGCTTGATGGCATCCTGCAATTTCCCTACTCCTTCCGCAGTATCAAAAAATACTCTGCCATCTTTTTCAGCATGGCTTTTGATTTCATTCCACAGCCTGTGCATATCCTGATTGGGATCTGTGGGCGGGGTTGGCAATACCAGCTGTGCTGGCCTGACTGTAGTGTGCAGCATTTTGGAGGATACGCGTGGTTTTTCGTGTCGTGTTCCTGTAAATGGGCCGGTGTCCAGAGTCACGATCCGGACTGGAGACTGCTTTGGACATCGCTGGGCCAGGTCCTGAATGATTCTGGCCTGTTCTTCTGGTGTTCTCACGCTGTGACGCTTCAGCGTACAGGCAAAGTCGACAGCCGTTATCCGTGGGAATATCTGCTGGACCTTGATACATGCATTATGAAGCCGGGTAAGCAGGTCCAATGAATGCGGCTCCTGCAACGCCCTGACTACAAGAAGCTCCCACAGTTTTTTGTGCCATATTTCATTGTTGTCAGTTGTGGTGATGGCTCCAGATTCCAGACGTTCAGGGACGCGGGCTGTTCCATGCCTCTTTCCTGCTTCTTCTTGTATGTTTTTGTAAAGATGTTCAGTCCTGAAGGACATTTCTGCTGCAACCGGCGCAAATTTTTTTGTCAGCGCGGCTATAGGATAAAAAACAGTACCCATAAAGCTGGCAGATGCTGGCACTATTGAAAACAGTTTTAGCTGCGCCTTAACCTTGCGTTCTTCTTGCCTTAAAATGCTGTATGAAAGCCGCTGGGTTTCCGTTTCAAAGGCAGAAGTGGTCGCAAGCAGCTTGGGCACGATCATGTCAGACAAACCCATCGGGGCAGGTGCCGTATCTGTTGCGCTGGCTCTGGGCATTGCGATCTTTGGACACGAGCGGAGCCACAGGCCACAACTTTTATTTTGCAGGCGCAAGGCTTCTGTTTCCAGTGCAGCTATCATCGGCATAAACCTTTGGACAACTATGTCGGAAAAACCAACTGAAGGCAGTTTGAGTGGTGCCTTAACCCTGCGTTCTTCTTGCCTTAAAATGCTGCATGAAAGCCGTAAGGTTTCCGTTTCAAGGGCAGAAGTGGCAGCAATCAGCTTGGGCACAACGATGTCAGACAAACCCATCGGGGCAGATGCCGTATCTGTTGCGCTGGCTCTGGGCATTGCGACCTTTGGACACGAGCGGAGCCACAGGCCACAACTTTTATTTTGCAGGTGCAAGGCTTCTGTTTTCAGTGCCACTACCACCGGCATAACCCTTTGGGCCACGATGTCGGAAAAACCAATTGAGGGCAGTTTAAGTGATGCCTTTGCTCTGCGGCTCTCATGTCTCAAAATGCTGCATGAGAGCCGCAAAGCCTCCAGTTCAAGGGCAGAAGTAGCTGCAACCAGCGCAGGCATTATGAGGTCGGAGAATCCTCTTCCTCCTGTGCTATCAAGGCTTCCAGTTTGGTCATGCGCAAATTCATGGAAGTCAGCTGGTTGCTCACTTTCATGATGGCATCGACCACCGTTTTCAAGTTGGGTTTTTCCAGAGGGGACAAATCGACCTCGCCCACCGTGCCCGAGGTTATCTCGTCCATAGTCCCCATGAGCATCCTTGCTTCTTTGAGCAGGTTGTTGATGGTCGTATTCATTTGGAGCAGATATTGTCTGATCTCTATCTGTTCTGTCTTGATTATTCCCCATTCTTCCAGTTGCATTTTCTCCAAAGCTGCTACACGGAATTGCAGTTTTTTGAAATTCTCTTCTGTCATGATGTAATACCTCATTTACGGTTTCAATGTCTTTGTTGTATGCCTTTGGACAGCCAAGAACGCGGATTTGACTAGAATGCCGCCAGACCCCCTCATGCTTTTGTGGAATTTCTTGTATGCCGCGCCGCAGATATGAACGGTGATCAACGCGTTCAAGTATTCCTGCTTTTTCCAATGCGGCATTGACCATATCTGCCCATTGAGATCTTAGGATTTCAACGGGCGCGATACGCTGCTTAAGCTCACGCTGTGCGCTGATTGGGTCAAGGGCAATGGCTTTTTTCCCGAAAGAGCCATCAGGCAAAACAGTGCAAGCAGTAATAGCCAGATGAAAATGTGGATTTGAAGAATGCGGTTTGTGTGAAGTGACCTGTACGGCAACTGCATAAGTATCACTTAGCCACTGGCCATATTGCAGCATGAGTTCGTGGTTTTCATCGGCAGATAATTCAATGGGTAGAGCCAGACTGGCGGTTCGTGCCGGTACGGAATTGCCGCGTTTGTAATGTGCCTCAAGGTTAGCCCAGAATTGTTCATGATCGGTAATGTGGGTAGTTGCAGACGTGGGCAGTAAGAGCCGTGTTTGGCCCAGCTCACTTTTTTTGTATCGATAGTTGTGCCATTCGCCTGTGCGTGGATCCCGTATGCTGCTGGCGGTCTGGTATGCAACACGCGCCACGATACTCTGTCCTTTATTTCGCTGGACAGGTTTAATGTTCAGATGGATATTACCTTGCAGCATATGGATGGCCTGTTGTATTTTTTCTTATATCGCCATAGGCGATATGTCTTAGCCTCGCAGAGCGCACGTGCAGTCGAAGCGTAGCGAAGACTGCTCTAAGTGCGCCGTGGGGCGAAGCCCCCCACGGGATTTCTTCAACAATAATAAATTTTCTTCGGAAAAGGAGGCTTTGGGGAAGTATGAATGCCATCAAGAGTAAGCGAATGAGCCTTGAGGAAAAATTGGAACAGCTCAAGCAGCAGGAACTGGATATTGCAGCCAGAAGAGAGGCTTTGGAGAAGAAGCTTGCCGACCATGCGCGCAAGGCGAGAACCCGTGCCTTCGTATGCATGGGAGCCATGATTGATAAGCTTATGACAGCGGATGTGGATCTGAGAAAAAGGCTTCTGGCAAAATCCCTGAAGGAAAATATCAATAACAGGCGCGGCATGGGCCACTACTGGAGTGACTTCATGCCTCCTGAAGAAGAACTTGTAAAACTGAAAAGGAAGAAGAAGCAGCAGGAGCCCACGGAAGCCGGATCACAGGAATAGACTATGAGGTGAGGTAATTTCCAGTATGGTTTTTCTCATCATCAGCCGGAATGAAGTGAAACTTCCAGATAGTACCATCGGCGGGCGGGCTTTCTCCCGCCCGTATTTCATTATCTCGAGCAACTTTGTAAAAGCGCAATGCAGCATCAATAAATCCATACCAGCCGCCGCGCAGTTCTACGTCGGCAAAAAAATTATAAGCTAGCTGGATCTCATCCAGATATATCCTCTGGCTGTCCATCGGAATAGTGGTGTACCAAGTTGGTGCCCACAGCCATGCTATGTCTTTGAAACGTGGCCAGATGTTGTTTTGAATGTTGCTGACAGTACACATGGGACCGACTGTGCGCTCATCTTTGTCAAATATCACATCATATTTCGAAACAAAAAACTCAATGGATTCCTTGAGAGTTTTTTCTGAAAATGACTGAAGCATGTAAATAAAGCCACAGATTTTACCTTGAAAAAAGCGCTCTTCAAGTGAGCCTTTGCCTTTCTCAGAAAATCCCTGCCAGCGGGAATACTGCAAAAAATTTGTCCTGGAACCGTAGAAGTGACGTGGCATATCAACAAATTCAAGGGGGCTTTTTTTTTGAAACTCCACTTCCATCATTTCCATCTGTAAAATAAGGAAAGTCATTTCCTGTGCCACATAACCAGCGAAGCCCTCCCGGTCACGGGGAAACAGCATGGCCGCAGCTGTCAGGCCAAGATATAGCTTGCAACGCAGCGGCAAAGCATTCCTGCCTTGCAGTAGGTCTTCAGGGAAGGGGATAACGCGTTTTTCAAATGCTTCAAAAACAGGCGGAAGTGACACTTTTACCTCCTTCTATGGATAGCATCCATAGTTGCGAAAACCTTCCGGTTTTTCGTCCAAACAGTATACTTGCCCTTATTGTCCACAACAAGGGCCACCATGTCAAAATTTCTTGAAGAACATCTGGGACACCGCATTCCCACAAAAGAGCTTGCCCACTGGCTTGATCTTGACGTTGATGCCGTTCGCCGCCACTATGAGGCATTCGGTGGGATACGGCCCATTCCTGGTGGCAGGATTCTGTTCTTTGAGCGCAACGTGGTGGACGCCTTGCGAGGTTCCAATCATGGCATCAAAGATTACGAAAGACGGACGTATCCGTTGGAAGGGGCGGGTTCAGAAGCTGGGCCAGATTCGGCAGAAACTTTTCGACACCAAGGCGGCAGCTCTGGAATGGGAGGCGCAGGAGCGGAAAGCAAGCTGGGAGGCCACGACAGATACGGCTTGCTCCCTGAAGCATTGGGCGGAAAGGTATCTGGACCACGCAGCCAGGTACGACAGGAAAACCTTCAACGAAAAGCGCCAGGCCCTGAGAAAGCTGTTTGCCGCCACAATCGGCAAAGGCAAGGCAGCGCAGCTGATTGTGAACCCGTTGGCTCCGGTGGCAAGTCTGACGCCGGGCAAGGTTCTTGCGGCGCTTCAGGTACAGTTTGAAACCCGTAGCGGCAATGCCGCCAACAAGGACCGCAAAAACCTTGTGGCGGCCTGGAACTGGGGCATCAAGTATTTGGGCTTGCCCACCCCCAATCCCTGTCTGGTGGACAGGTTCCCGGAAAAGCGGCATCCGCGTTATGTCCCTGCCGAGGAAGACTTCTGGAAGGTTTTTGCCCAGACGCAAGGGCAGGACAGGATCATGCTGCTCTGTTACCTCCACCTGGGAGCCAGACGCAGCGAAATCTTCCGGCTGTGTTGGGAAGATGTTGACTTCGGGAACAGTCGAATCCGGCTGTACACCAAGAAAAGGCGCGATGGTTCACTGGAGTACGACTGGCTGCCCATGACCGGAGAACTGACTGAAGCCCTGAGCTGGTGGTGGGACAAGCGTACATTCAAAGACAGCACCCATGTCTTTATCTGCGAGCAGGACGGTGGATTCTGTCGGGAGCAGTACGGCAAACCTTTCAAGGAGCGCATGCAGCTCATGAGACGGCTTTGTGAGCGGGCCAAGGTCAAACCCTTTGGCTTTCACGCCATCCGGCACCTGACGGCCTCCATCCTCTATAAGATGGGACAGCCCGTGAGTGTGATTCAGGCCATTTTGCGGCACAAAAGTCCCAATACCACGGCAATCTATTTGCGGACGCTGGGGCTTGAAGAAACACGCGGGGCTCTGGAAGGTCTTGCAGCCCGTTTTGCGGGCCACGGCCTTGAGCCTGAGCCTGCCGGAAACGGTTCTGGAAACGGTTGCGGTAAGGTGCTTTCCTTCACCGCCAAAGGCAGTACACAGGAAAAAATGCCAGCGACTCCCGCACCGGTGGTTGTTCGCCGCAAACGGACAGCGTGAATGTACACAAAAACTAACCCCTCCTAACCCCCCTTGGGAATTTGTAGCGTTCGTAAGTGCTTGCCATAGAAGGCGTTGTGGAAGGGGAAAAGGAAGAGAGTGGTTGAGGCCGGAAATGGCAGTTCAGAAACTTCAGTTTTTTCAAACCGTTTCTGTAACCGTTTCCGCATGAAAAAAGGGTTACATCTTTCGATATAACCCGTTGTTTTCATTGGCGTCCCCAAGGGGATTTGAACCCCTGTCGACGGCGTGAAAGGCCGTTGTCCTGGGCCGGCTAGACGATGGGGACGCTCTGTGAAGTGATCTTTTATGTGAGAAGTGGGTGAGTTGTCAAGAAGATTTTTAATTTTTTAATTGGAACGAAGAACCTGTGTTATTCACGAAGATGGGCAGCGATCTGTGCGCTTGGCGGCGGCGAAAGTGGCGGTTCCGGGGAAAAGGGCAATCAGCACCACCCGCATAGCGGGTGGTTTGCTCTGGCCCTATAAGGGCCTGTTGCCGGCTGCGCCTAAAGACGCTGGCTTTCACTGCGTTCAAGCCCAGTCCCATTGTCGCTTTGGCTACCCCTTAAAGGGGTCTTGATACTCGCGCGTACTCAGCTTGTCTTGCATAATGCCATGCTTCTCTTGCTGCTGGATATACTTTCTGATCGTTGCCTCGTTGAGTCCGACTGTGCTGACGTAGTATCCTTCGGCCCAAAATTTTCTGTTGCCAAACTTATACTTAAGGTTTGCATATTTATCAAAGATCATCAGTGAACTTTTGCCTTTCAAATACCCCATAAAACTCGATACGCTGATCTTTGGCGGGATACTCACCAGCATGTGTATACGGTCTGGCATCAAATGCCCTTCTAAAATCTCCACCCCTTTGTACTTACAAAGACTCTGCATGATTTCTTTTATACTATCACGCAGTTGTGCGAATATTATTTTTCTTCGATACTTAGGTGTAAACACGATATGATACTTGCACAGCCATTTTGTGTGAGCTAAACTTTGGGCCTTGGTTCCCATAACAAAAACACCCTTCTTTAAAAGTTACGATGGGCTTGAACAACTTCATCGTACAGGAAGGGTGTTTTTGTGTGTATAATACTTTGCCCCCACCCGCATAGCGGGTGGTTCGCTGTTTCGCGCGCTGGCGCGCTCAACTGGCTAAAGCCATAACTGGAAAAGGCGTCGGCCATGTGCCCGACGCCTTACACGGAGAGAAAGAGACAGCGCTATCCCCAACGCTGTGGAGGGAGTCGGGCCATCGCGCATGCCAAGGCCCGCCCTCCGTTCTTTCAGCTTGCAATCCTTACTATCTCTTCATGCCGATAACGGTTTCCAGCATGGTATCCACCGTGGTAATGCCCTTGGAGTTTGCCTGAAATCCACGCTGAGTGGAGATCATCTGCACAAATTCCGTGGTCATATCCACGTTAGACTGCTCAATGTTATAGGCTTTGGTCTTACCGAAGCCGTTATCTCCAGCCACACCCAACTGGGGTTCGCCCGAATCGTTGGTGGCCGAGAAAAGGTTGCCGCCTTCACGGTACAGCCCCTGATGGTTCTGGAAGTCATACAGGGCGATCTGATAGAGCGGAATGGTTTTGCCGTTGGAGTATATGCCGTAAACCACACCGCCGTTGTCAATATTCACGTTGCTCAGTGTTCCGGAAGCGTATCCGTCCTGAGTGCGGTTCTGCACGGTATAGGAGGTGGTGTTAGCCACGCTGGCGTATTCCTGGCGTTCCACGGCAGTCATGGTTGGTACGGTCGTACCGTAGTTGATGACATTTTCAAAAACCGGCACGCCAGTTATGGGCGAAGTGCCGCTGACTCGGGAGATGGTAGTCAGACTAGCCAGACTGCTGTTGGCTGTTTCTGTATCCGCAACCGGCCGTGAGGCGTCCGTAGGAACCGTGTAGGCTGAAGGCTTGAAGGCCGTCGCAGTTATGGCCGTAAAGTCGCTGGTGGTGATATAGTTGTGCGGCATAGCCCCGTCATCCAGATAATAGCCGCCGCTGTCGTGCAACACATCAATATTGGCGGGGGTCTGGCCGTATATGGGGCCGTTTGCTCCTATATGATAATAGCCGTAGCTATCCTGATAAGCGGGTACTGTATTGCCGCCGACAACGGTCGTATTATAGCAGCTGGCGTTACTGTTGGTCGTATCAATGAAGTAATAACTGCTGCCGTTGCTCAAAGCTTCAACACTTGCGGCAGGATTTCCGATGGATGCAGAGCCATACACCTTTGCGGTGCCGTTCAGGTAGTAATATCCTGTGGAGTCCGCATAGACGGAAACCGTAGCGCCACCCACCGAGGTCGTCATGCCATAGGAACCGGCGTCAGGAGATCCAAGGTAATAGTAGCCATATTTGTCCATACCCAAGGCATTGCCGCTGGCATCAATGGGCTGCCCGAGACTGTTGGTCTTCACGGCAGTGGCGGTGGGGTTGTTCCATGCCGGATTACCGATATTCTTGAGGCCGAAGTCCAGTTCGGTGATGTAGTTCTGCACCTGACTCACAGGGGTGCCGCCCACGCTGGTCTGCATGGTTTCGCTTACGCTGTTTGCCAGAGGCTGACCGCTGAAGTTTGCCGAGAAAACGGGCAGACCGTTGCTGGATGTTCTGGTGGGCTGCCATGAAGATTTTTGGGACGGATTGACGGCCACCTGGTTGTTCGCCGCCGGAGTTTCCGTTGCGCCGTAGCTGTACGCCGTCTGGTTGACCAGCTGTCCGCTGGCGTCAAAGATCATGACGCCGCTCATGAGCACGCCGGCTTGTTTGTTGGTTCCCGTTATGGGATCGTCATAAAACTTGGTGGGTTCTTTGGTCCACGTGTTCGTGGCGGCGTTATAGCCCTCACCACCATAGCTGCGCCTGTCTTCAGAAGGCGGAATGGTCACCAGATATTCATATATGGTGTATCCGGCGGGCAAGCCCTTGATGTCATAAATGGTGTTGCCGTTGCTGTCGGTCTTTCTGGAATCCACCTGGTCGTAGTAGACGGTAAGGGTGTGCGTTCCCCCACCTTCATCATAAACGTCAATGCTGGACTGCGTGGCGTAGGCCGTATCCGCCAGGGGGGGCTTGCTGCTGGCATCCCACAGGTCGAAGAGGGCGGTCATGGGGCTGGTATTGCTGGTGGTGCGGTCACCCTTGCCGTCATTGGTAAGGCCCATAGTGAAGGTAACGTTGGTTGTCTGCTGGGGAATAATGTTCCAGCTGTCCAGCACTATGTCCGTGGGCGTGCCGGAGCCGACATAGGCGGATTTGCTGAGGTCGGTATTGCCGAGGTTGGTTGCGCCGCTGTTAAAGGTGAGCTTCTTTTCGTTGTTCACCTTCCAGCCTTGCAGCAGATAGCCCTCGGGGTTCTGAAGCTCGCGATCCTTGTTGAAATAGAAGTCGCCCGCGCGGGTGTAATACATCTGCTTGCTGTTGGGCTTGCGCACTTGGAAGAAACCGTTGCCGTCAATGGCAAGGTCAGTTACCGAGTTGGTGCTCTCAAGCGAACCCTGAGAAAAGTCGCCCAATATGGCATAAACGCTGGCTCCCGCGCCGATCTGGCTGGGACCGCTGGTGGTTCCGATGCCTCGATACAGGTAGTCGTTGAAGTCCATGCGCTGGCTTTTGAAGCCCAGCGTGCTCACGTTGGCTATGTTGTTGCCGACAACGTTCATCTTTTGACCGTGGCTGAGCAAGCCTGAAACGCTTGTCCACATACTTGCTGAAAGACCCATAACTTCCTCCGTGTCTCGGGATAGGGGATATCTATCTTCAGAGGGGCGCTATCGTGGTGTTGCCCCATCTTTATCTGTGATGCTGTCTGCTAAAAAAGTTTTCCGCTCAGGTTGATATTGCTGATGTTGACATCACCGATGCTCAAGGGGCTGGCGGCCGATTCCGCCGCTGTCTTGTCCTTGTCGCTTTCGGCGGGCTTGTCTTCGCTATCGCCCTTGTCGTCCGTATTGGCGGCGACAGTGGCAGGTTCGGTAACCTGCCGCACGTTGGCGAGGGGCATGAGTTGGCCGCCCGCAAGGCCGAGATAGACCACGCCGCCGTCGTTAACCACGCCGGTGACCTTGGCATCCACCACCTGGTCGGAAAGAACCGCGTCGCCGTTGGAGTCGCGCAATACAAGGTTGACGGTGTACACACCATCGCCCGCAACCGTGCCGTCGGTGGACTTGCCGTTCCACTGGAACTCGTATGTGGTTCCCTTGTTTTTGGGGCTGACTTCTTCCACGTAAACGACGTTGTTTTCGGCATCACGCACAGTGATGGTTCCCCCCACGGTATTGTCCGCAGGGGCGTAGCGGAAGCGTGTAATGGTAGCTTCCTTGGTGGTTTCATCGGTAACCTTGCCGATGCTGTTGCCACTCACAGTGACCTGCTTGCCGATGTAGGACGTGGCATTGATCATCTGCTGGTTGTTGGTGGCGCTTGTGAGCCCTTCCATGCTTGTATTGAGATTCATAAGCTGCTCAAGACTGGAAAATTGCGCCATCTGGGCAATAAATTCCTTGTCTTCCATAGGGTTAAGCGGATCCTGATACTTGAACTGCGTTACCAGCAGCAGCATGAAGGAATCCTTGTCCAGGTTACTGCCCTTTTGCTTGCTCAGGGCAGTATTGAATTCATTATTGGTATTGTTCAGTGATTGGGTAATGCTGGACATGGTTGCTCCTCACGCCGGGCTGTTTTTACGCCACCACATGCAAAGAACGGGTGGTATATCTTGCCGCATGCGTATGAGAATGCACAGGCTGTTCCAATGTTGTTTCATCTAAATTATTTCTTGTATTACGCATTGTTGAGAGGTTTTTCAGCCGGGAAAGTTCTTCACGGCGGGCATCTTCTTCCTGCCATGAGTTGTGCTGGTTCAGGTTCTGCCAGGCATTTTCGTCCTGCTGGCGTGAATTGAGCTGCACCTCAACCTTGTCCACCTTGAGCCCCTGCTGTTCCAGATTGGTGCGGATTGCTTCCAGCTGGCGGGTGACCATTTCGGCAGTTTCGGTCTTTTCAGAACGGATGGTGGCGCTGACTTCGCCGTTGCGCAGACTGAGGCTGAGCGTGATGGCCCCAAGCTCCTGGGGATGCAGTTGCAGGTCCAGTCGGGTAGTGCCGCTTCTGAAGCTTGAGAGCAGCCCCTGTTCCACCTGCTGCGCCACATAGCGGGGTATGGGAGCGGGGCGCGAAACTTCCGCCGATGCCTGATTTGCAGCATCCAGGGTCTGCAGAGCTGCTGCTGCCGCCTGATTGTCCTGTCTGCCGTTAAAGAGCGGCTGCACGTCTACCTTGCGGGTCATTTCGCCCCACGAGGCGTCACGGCTGGAGTCTTTGGCGCTGCTTTGCCGGTCTTCGCCAAATGCCTGGTATCCGGCCTGCCCATTCTTGCCAGCGTCATTCTGCTTTCCGGCGTGCTCGGGGCCTTCGCCATGTTGTTGGGTCGTGCTCTGCTGGTTGGACGCCTGTTCCGTATTGGCCGAAACGCGGGTGAACGCCGTTTCCGCCTTGCTACCCTGCGCACCCGCATGACCCACGCCCGCACTCTGGCTGCCGTCAAGCTTTCTGCTCACGGCATTGCTCTGGTGTTCGGCACTCTTGAGGTCCTGAAATTTTTGCCCGTCCTGGCTGTTGGCGGTGAGCGTTTCTTCCAGCATATGCCGGGTATTTTTCTGTACGGTCTGGTCTATAAGAATCTTGCTCTGCTGTGCTTCCTTGTTGCGCAGAGCGCTCGCCTGAAGCTCCTTTTCGGTGCGGGCGCGAGCCTTGCTTACAAGAGGCTGCAATGTTTGCTGCAGGGCTGCATCAAGCTGCTTTTGTGCGGTCTTTTGCTCGGTAAAATGATGGGCCGCCGGAGCCATGAGAGAAGAAAACTGCCCCATGAGCAGATTCATGCCATCGTTGCCGCCAAAGCTCTTGAGCAGAGTTTGCAGGCTTGTCGTGTCCAGTCCGATTCCGCGGCCCAAGGCCAGAGCTTCGGCAGTTTCCACATCAAGACCGGCAGTGGGATCAAGGTGCGCCATGAAAGAGTAGATGGAGTCAAGGGCCGCTTCGCCCTTGCCCTCACCTATAAGCTGCTGCACGCGCGTTTCAAGCACGCCGGAGGGGTCTATCTTCTTGAGCAGGGTGCTGATGTGCGTCTTGTCTTCATCACTGAGAGCAACGCTGCCCCCCATGTTTTGCAGGCTCGCCATAACCTGGGCAAGGGTTGCGCCGTCCGGCTGGTCCGCCAGGGCGTCAAACTTTTTCAGGGCGTCGAGCGGCGCGCCTGCTTTGAGAAGGTCCCGCCGCAGCTCTGCCAGCTCCTGTTTGGTGAAGCATACTTCATCAAGAGTATAGGTGACGCCGTTGGTGGTGGTTCGGCTGTAAGGGCTTTGCACGCGCGGCGCCTCGGATGCTGCCGCGCTTGCGGAAACGTGTTCGCCACGTTCCACGCTGTCGATGGCATCGTGAACAGCGGAGAAAAAATCGGCAAAAGACGAGCCTTCATCCTTGCTGCTGGTAAAGAGGGCGTCGAACGACGCGGCACTTGTAGGAATAATCTGCATCATGCACTCCTTGCACCCGGTGTAATACAAAGAGTGTTCCAAAAAATAAAAACAATTTAATTCAAAAGGTTAACATGCTAGACAGAAACAGCAAGGCAAGTATTGCCGGGGATGCAAAGCCGGAAGACTGAAGGCGAACGAAAAGAAGAGGGCGGGAAAAAGAAAAATCAGGAAGAGGCCATGAACAGGGCGGTGATTTCTTCCAGATCTTCAAGAGCGGCATGCCATGCTTTGGAAGAATAGCCGTCATTTTGCATGCGCATATGCAGGTATCCGCTGAAAAGGCGGATTACGGGAGGTTGGGAGCGCCAGAAGTCATCTGGCAGGACGTGCGCACCTTTTCTGAGGTGACGTGAAAAACTGGCACAAAGCCCGGCAAGTCCGAGCGTTACGCTTTTAGCCAGATGGGGAAAAGCCGTTCGCAGACGTTCCAGCCTGCCGACCAGCAGAGGGCGTTGCGCCGGATTGTAAAGAAAAAGAAAAACAGCCTGCCACAGATCCTCAAGCAGTGACCGACAGCTTGTGTCCGCCTTATGGCCCGCGTGCTCAAGGGTGTACAGCCCCAGGGCATCGCGCCCGGTGCGGTACAAGCGCAGGCCCTGCGGCACTGCCGGGTTGGCGGGGGTGCGCAAAAGGCTCAGGCTCAGTCCGGCAACCCCGGAGGCCGTGAACGCGTGCTTGCAGTAAAGCCGTCCACGGTAACACTGCCAACAGCCCACGCAGCTCATGGCAGCGCGCAGAACATATTGTCCGGGGGCGGAGGGCCCTGTTTCCCTGGCGTGAACCGGTCCCATTGAGAGATTGAGCACGGGAACGCCTACAAAGTCGGCCAGATGCATGGGACCTGTGTCCGGTGTTATGCACAGGTCAAGAGTGCGCATGAGGGCAGCCAGTTCCTTGAGTGAAAGACGGCCGCAAAGGTTGGCTCCCGGCAGTCCGGCCTTTTGGGCGACCTCCTGTCCCAGATCCTGCTCCGCCGGGCCGCCCAAAAATAGCGGCAACAGCCCTTCTGCGGCCAAACGCCGCGCCAGCCGCACCCAAAAATCCGCATCGGGCCGCTTGGCAAGTTCGCTGGCGCCAAGAACCATGCCCACACGGTTTGTTCCCGCCGAACGGGGTGATGGCCGGAATACGCCCGTAAGATCGGGCTGCGGTGAAAGATCCAGCATATACAGGTCTGCCCAGTGAAAGGCGTTATTGTGGTTGTTGTGGGTCAGCGCGGCGCGGTAGAGCTGCCAGAATCCATTGATGTGCTGTTGTCCCAGCGTGCCTTCGTCCGGCAGTGGGCCGTGTGTGACGAGTTCCGGACCAAACTTGCGCCTGGCCTTCAAGTGCGCCTGACAGGCCAGGGCCTGCGGACGGCTGCTCAGGTTCAGGGCCAGTTCATAGTGGCGCTCTCCAAGGGCGGGGCCGTGGGCAGAGGGAAAGAACACCACCTGGGGGGCCAGCGGCATGAGATCTTGAAAAAAGTGCGGCTCAGCGGCAACCCAGACTTCGTGGCCGGGCCAATGGCGCAGAAGGTGACGAAGCAGGGGCATGGTGAGGATCAGGTCTCCCATGCGGTGCATCTGGAGAACCAGAATCGGGTCCGCGTTCATGCGTCTGGTCCGGGTACTGTGATTTTTTTTGTGGCGGGGGTTCCGTAGACCTGGCGCATCTGCTCAAGCAGGCTTTGCAGCCGGTGCGCCCAGGTATGGCAGGCCAGTACGCGCCGTCTGGCCCGTTGGGCGATATCACGGCGTTCCTGCTGGTGGGCCAGATAATAGCGCGCCAGGTCCGGGGCTTCATCCGGATCGTGGTAGCAGACCATTTCTTCCGGGTCGTAGAGGTGTTCCATCTGCGGTCGCCAGTCTGTGAGCACAAATGCTCCGGCTGCGGGAACGTCAAAAACTCTCTGGTTCACGGCCCCTTTCATCTGCTTGCTGGTACAGTTGAAATTAATGTGCGAACGGCAATAAAAGCGCGGCAAATCAACATAATAGCTCAGGGCGTCCATATAGCGCGGCTGAAAGGCTTCGCGCCTGAACTCGGATCGCCAGCCAGCGTCTCCCACAATGAGAGGCCGCAGCGGCAGCAGGCGGCGTACGCAACCATTGCGGTACAGGCGTGTGGCCTGCCATGTAATGGCGGTCTCGTAGGCCAGCCGGGCTTCGTTGTCGGGCAGGGCCTGATAGTGCGCAAAAACGTCAGGGAACGCACCGCGCAGAAACTCGGCTACAGAGCGCTGGTCACTTTCCATGAAGGCTTGGGATATTTCAAGGAAAGGCAGCAGCAACGGACGGGGAAAACGACCGTGCTTGAGGCGGCCGCCCACCTTGTAGAGCATGGAATTGCCCACAAAAGAAATGTCAGCCTGCCACGAATCCGGAGCTTCTGTGCCGCGGCCGGGGTGAAAGCGGTCAGGGTCCGTGCCGAGAGGCAGATAGAAAACGTGTTTGAAGCCCGTTTGACGCAGGCTTTCGATGTTGTCCGCATCCCAGGTGAACAGGGTGGTCCAGGGGCTGACGCAACATGAATAGAGATGGATGATGAGGTGGGGATTGTCCACAAACCAGGAAGCCAGGGGCAACTGCAGCCGGGTCAGAAGGTCCATGAGGACGCCTTCCACATCCACGCCCATATGGTTGAGCGTTATGCAGCAGTCGGGCCGGAAGGAAATAACGGCCTCAAGCAGTTGCTCCACAAAGTCTGTGCAGGCAACACTTTCATCCTCGATGCGGACAAGCCTGTGCTCAATGCCGAGTTTGCAGCAGGCCCCTTCCAGTTCGCCCATAAGAAAGTATTTGCTCGTGAGCAGCAGGACGCGCGGCTGATTTTCAGTAAAGCGGGGACCGACGGCACGGCCCCAGAAATCGAAGCGGGTGCTGGCGGCAAGCTCTTTCTGCAAGACTCCGTAATAGGAGCGGTCAAGGCGCAGGTAGAAGGGAAGGGCCACAGGCAGCAGGCGCAGCCCGCTGTGGCGCATCTGCCAGCGGGTCAGTTGGCGTAGGGCTTCATCCGCTTCTGCTGTGGTTACCAGCTGAATCCTTTGGCGCTCTTCAGCAGACAAGCCTGCAATGACGCCGCTGATTTTTTGGATTTCCTGCTCCTTTTCAACCACAGCCACAGGCCCGTGACAGCGCTGCAGCAATAGGTGCAGGGCGTGCCCCATGCCGCAACCGAGAAGAACCGGCAGCGCGTTGTCCAGTTGCTCAGCACTCAGCGCAGCAATGACCGCCCGTTCTCGCTCCGGCCCGCCGGGAGCGAGCATGGCAAAGCTGCGTCCGTTGATTCTGGCCTCAATGTCGTGAAGCGCCGGCGCGGCATCATTTCCAGAGTCTGTTTGTGGAGCAAGGATGGCGTGAAAAACGGGCTGCTGTGTCTGAGTCATTGAGAAGTGCCCAGATGCGAGTGCTGCATGTGTTCGATAACAATGTCGTGTTCCACCAGACGGCACGTGATTTTTTCATACATGCGGTCAATGGTGAGAAATGCCCGGCCAATGGAAAGTTCCACGCCGGGGTAGATACGGCCCGGAACCAGAAGCCGGCAATTGTGCATGTAGCTTTCATCCATTGACAGGCGCGCCCACAGTTCGTCGCGCCGCCGGATAAGCTGTTTGCGCTGTTCGCGCAGGGCTTGCAGTTTTCGGCTTACATCATTGGTCTCCGGCGGCAGATGTCCGGCCACTGCATTAAGGTGGGTGATGGTCTGCGACTGTTGGGCAATAATATGATCGATTTTTTCGAGCTGACGTATGCTCAACGGGTCATAGCCAAGGTAGACTCTGGTGGGAATGCCCGCCTTGTTGCCCAACTGCCTGCCCACATACATACTGCCGTAGGCATTGATGATGCCGCCGTACGCCTGTTCCCGCACCACCATACTGGCTCCGGCGTAAACAGTAGAATAAAGGCAGCTTTTTTCGATAACGATATTGTCCCGGGCGCGTGCTTCCACCTTTTCAAGAAAAGGAGAAAGCAGTTTGCCTCCGGCGTCCACCAGGCTGTGTTGTCCCGCGCCGCCGCGCACGCCGCCGTCAATGAGCAGATTACGCCTGGCGCGCACCACGCCGCCTTCGACCATGCCCATAATGCGCACGTTATTGGCCTGTACAGAAAAACCCGCGCGCACCGAGCCGTGAATTGCCATGTCGCCCACAAAAAAAATGTTCCCGGTCTGAAAGCTTACGTCCTGCCGCACATTGAGCAGGCATTTGACCGTAATCTTCCCATCCAGGTAAAAAACATAGCCATTGGCAGCGGCCAGCAGATAGTTGGGGTAGTGGGGATCAATGCGGGTGTTGGGGCCGGTAGGAAAGCGGGGTTTATCCAGGATAAAACGTGGATCCGGCTCCGGTCCCGCATCCTCCAGAGGAATGATTTCGGCCAGAACCTGCCCGTTGATGGCATTCTGCACATAACCCAGGCTGTAAACGTCAGAAGAGCCGTTCTCTCCACCGGGTTTCAGGTGGAGGTAGTCAAAATCGGGATTGAAGTAATGCCGCAGATAGTATTGCACCATGCACCATCCGTAATGACCTGCGCGACCGAGCTTTCAGTCGTGGTCAGTCCGCAGTGTCAGGAATAAAACCCTTCAATTCCTCTTCGCTGTCAAAGGTGGGAAAAAACCCTTCGATTTCCACTTTTTTCAAAAGCTCAACAACGTGTGGAGCAGGCGTGAGCAGCACAAGCCTTCTGCCGTGTCCACGACTTTTGGTGCTGGCGCTGACAAGCACACCAAGGCCGGATGTATCCACCTTGTTTACATGGCTCAGGTCAAGCACAACCTGTCTGATGCCCGGCGCCAGAAGATGCGTCTCAAGCTGACGGCTGAACTGCGGCACATCAGGCAAAAGCATGTCGCCCAGATAACGCAGGACTGTAACGTTTTTGTGGGACTCCGCTTGCAGGGTAAACACGGGGCCGGGCCTCCTGGGGGTAGGCGGGCGTCAACTGCCGTACAGGCTGAGCGAGTCAAGCCAGATGGTGACAGGACCCCAATTGCAAAGGCGCACCGCCATGTCGGCGCCGAAGATACCTGAAGATACGCTGACGCTGCAAGATTCGTCAACTATCTTCGCGAAATGTTCAAACATTGGTTCGGCCCATGCCGGGTTGCCCGCATCTGTAAAAGACGGGCGTCGGCCCTTGCGGCAATCTGCATACAGGGTAAATTGCGGCACAAGCAAAAGTTGTCCGCCGAATTCTTCAACCGAGGTATGAAATTTGTTGGCAAGCTCACCTTGACCAGGAAAAATCCGCAAACCAACCAGTTTTTGGGCCATGCCGCGAAAGGCCGGCTTGCAGTGGAAGTCCGGGCCGTCCTCCTGCCCAAAGCCCACCAGAGCCATGATGCCGGGGCCGATGGCCGCCACCTGGCGGCCATCGACACTCACGGAAGCTTCAGTAACTCTTTGAACCAGCAGACGCATCAGGCATTCTCTTGAGGTTGTTCCTGGCTGTTTTCCGCAGCAGGAGCCGCATTTTTGGCCTTGCGTTGCTTGCGCTTGGCGGCCTTGTTTTCTTCTTCTTCGCGCAGGGCGCGCCTGAGCACCTTGCCCACGATGGTTTTGGGCAGTTCCTTGCGAAACTCCACAAGGCGCGGCACTTTATAGCCGGCCAGCTTCTGGCGACACCAGGCAACGATGTCGGCCTTGGTGAGTTCTTCGCCTTCCTGGGCGACCACATAGGCCTTGAGCACCTCGCCGCGCACGTCATCGCGTATGCCCACGCTTACGGCTTCCTGGACCTTGGGGTGCTCCAGCAACACTTCGTCCACCTCACGCGGGTAGACGTTATAGCCGTTGACGATCACCATGTCTTTTTTTCTGTCCACTATATAAAAATAGCCGTCTTCGTCCATGGTAGCCAGATCGCCGGTGTAAAGCCAGCCGTTGCGCAGCGCGCTGGCAGATTCGTCCGGGCGGCGCCAGTAGCCGCTCATGACCTGAGGGCCGGAAACGATAAGTTCGCCCATCTTGCCTGGGGGCAGGGTGAGAGACCCACCTTCCATATCCACAATGCGGGCATCAGTGCCGGGCAGGGGCATGCCGATGGAGTTGGGTTTTTGCCCCTGTTTGCCCAATGGGTTGCAGTGGGTGATCGGTGAGGCTTCGGTAAGTCCGTAGCCTTCAAGAATGGAAGCGCCCGTGGTGTCCTGAAACTGCCGGAAAATTTCCCTCGGCAGGGGCGCTGAGCCGGAAACGCAGATCTTGATGCAGCGCAGGTCGTACTGGGCAAGATTTTTTTGCTGCAAAAGCGAAATATACACCGAGGGCGCGCCAGGAAAAACGCTCGGCTTGTGTTTGCCGATCAGGCGCAGCACGTCCTGGGGAACATAGCGCGGTAAAGGCAGGGTGGTGGCAGCCAGCGCAATGGGAATGATCAGGCCGGTAGTGAGGCCGTACACATGAAAGAAAGGCAAAATGGAGATAAAAGAGTGGTGGTCTTCGGCCTTCACATTGATGATGTCGAGCACCTGGCGGCAGTTGGTGCCAAGGTTGGTATGTGTAAGCGTGACGCCTTTGGGCAGGCCCGTGGTGCCGCCCGTGTACTGGAGCATGATGGGGGCTGTGTGCGGATCGGCAATGGGGGCTGAATAGCGCTCAGCACCTTTGAACAGTTTTTTCCATTCAAAAACATGCTTGCCGTCATAGGGAATGGAAATTTTTTTGCCACGGGATTTTTTAAGCCTATACAGCCAGTTGAGCGGAAAAGACAATGCATCCGCTGCGCCGGTGATGATGAAGTTGCGCAGTGGCAGGCGGTCCCGCAGGGCAGACACGCGGGGCCAGAGCAGGTCAAGCATGACAATATGCTCTGCCCCGGAATCCTGCATGTTGGCAATGATTTCTTTTTCCATGTACAGGGGATTGGTCATGACAACCACCCCCCCGGCCTTGATGATGCCCCAGAAAGCCACCACGGTCTGGGGCATGTTGGGCATCATGAGAGCCACGCGCTGCCCGGTTTTTACGCCGAGACGTTTGAGCGCTCCTGCAAAAAGCTCTGCCTTTTCCCGCAATTTTTTGTAAGAAATTCGTGTGTTATGAAAAATGACCGCCGGGCGGTTGGGGTACTTTTCCGCCGCTTCGTCCAGCATGGCATAGAGTGGTTTGTCCCATGCCTCTGTAATGCGCGGCACAAAGGCATCGTAGTGAGCGAACCAGGGACGGTACAGTTCTGTGTTCATGGCGATCCTTGTGAATCAGATGTCGCGTTGCAAAGAAGACGGCGGCGCGAAAGCGGCGCGGGCGCCTGCCCACGCGGTGACAACGGCATATGCCTTGATGCCTTCGGCGCGGCCCGTAAAACCAAGCCCCTCTTCCGTACTGCCCTTGATGTTGACGCAGTCGGTGGGCAGCGACAGAAGGCGGGCGATATTTTTTCTGATTTCTTCGCGGTAGGGGGCGATACGGGGCTTCTGGGCGATGACGGTAAGGTCTGCATGGCATAGCTGCACGCCTTTTCGGCGTGCCATATCCAGGGCCTCATCCAGCAGGAGCGCTGAAGAAATGTTGTCAAAACGGGAGTCTTTGTCGGAAAAGTGCTGACCGATATCACCAAGACCGGCACAGCCGAGCACTGCATCGGTAAGCGCATGCAGCAGCACATCGCCATCGGAATGCGCGACCACCTCCGGCCCCGTGGGAATGAGCACGCCGCCAAGACGCATGGGCCGCCCTGGAGCGTAGCGATGCACATCGTAGCCCATGCCTGTACACGGGCGGGGCAGGACAGGGGGATCCTGCAAGAGATCCATATCTTCTGGGTTGGTTATTTTCACGTTGGCGGCTTCTCCTTCTACCACGCGGACTTCATAGCCCAGTTCTTCCAGCAGAGAGGCGTCGTCAGTGACATTCAGGTTTTGTGTCTTCGCATGTTGATGCGCCTGAAGCAGAAGCTCGAGACTAAAGCCCTGAGGGGTCTGCACCGCCATGAGCGTATGGCGCGGCAAGGTGCCTGTCACCAGACCATGCGACACGGTCTTTATGGTATCCGTTACCGGCAGGGCCGGAATTGCTCCCGGTGCGCCCGATTCGAGGGAAGCGCAAATGGCGCGTATCAATTGGGGGCTGACAAAAGGCCGGGCCGCATCATGAATAAGCACATGCCGAGTGCCGGCGGGCAACACGGCCAGCCCGTGACGCACGGAATCCTGACGCAGCGGGCCACCGGCCGCGGTAAGGCAGGGCAGTCCCAGGTC
>NZ_JBAIYW010000556.1:0-1842 GCF_036763055.1 Desulfovibrio sp. 1214_IL3152
GCTGCTGTGGGGCTGGGCGCGCACGCATGCCGATTGATTTTCAGGCGCAGCCCGCCGCCTGATCCGGTCCGGGGGGATGGCCTCCGACAGTTTTGACAATGCTCCAGAAGGTGAGGAGAGGCATGGAAGTTTTTGACCCCGCGGAACTGTGGAGCCGGGAGCGCATTGAGGAAACCCAGCTTGTCCGGCTGAAAAATACGGTGGCTCAGGCCCGCAAATGCGACTTTTACCGGCAGCGCCTCGACGAGGCGGGCATCGGCCCGGATTCTTTGCGCAGCCTTGATGACTTGCGCCGCATTCCCTTCACCAGCAAGGAGGACCTGCGCACCCAGTATCCCACCGGCATGCTTTGCGTGCCTCAGGCCGAGATTGTGCGCATGCACTGTTCAAGCGGCACCACGGGGTCGCCCGTTGCCATCTGTCATACGCAAAACGACATTAATTCCTGGGCCGACCTTATGGCGCGCTGCATGCACATGGTGGGCGTGCGCCGTGAAGACGTGTTTCAGAACATGTCCGGTTACGGGTTGTTCACGGGCGGTCTGGGCATTCATTTCGG
Source organism: Desulfovibrio sp. 1214_IL3152 (assembly GCF_036763055.1). Classification (NCBI taxonomy): domain Bacteria; kingdom Pseudomonadati; phylum Thermodesulfobacteriota; class Desulfovibrionia; order Desulfovibrionales; family Desulfovibrionaceae; genus Desulfovibrio; species Desulfovibrio sp. 1214_IL3152. The sequence continues at coordinate 560 of NZ_JBAIYW010000556.1, forward strand.
GGCCGAGCGTCTGGGCTGTCTGACCATCCCCGCAGGCGCGGGAAACTCGCGTCGCCAGATCAAGCTGGCTAAGGATTTTCGCACCACGGTGGCGCATATTCTGCCTTCCTATGCGCTTATCCTTGGCGAACATCTGCGTAATATGGGCGAAGACCCGCGTACATTCCCCCTGCGCATCGCTTTGGTGGGCGCAGAACCGTATACCGAAGAATTTCGTCGCCGTATCGAAGGTCTCTTCGATATGAAGGCGTACAACTCTTACGGCCTTTCCGAAATGAACGGGCCGGGCGTGGCTTTTGAATGCCTTGAGCAGAGCGGCATGCACCTTTGGGAAGACGCCTATATTCCTGAAATTGTGGATCCGGAAACAGGGCAGCCCGTACCTGATGGCGAAGTGGGCGAACTGGTCATGACCTGCCTCTGCCGCCAGGGTATGCCCATTCTGCGCTACCGCACCCGCGACCTTACCCGTTTTCTGCCCGGCGCATGCGGCTGCGGGCGCATGCACCGCCGTATGGACCGTATCCTCGGGCGCGCGGATGACATGTTTATCATCAAGGGCGTCAACATTTACCCCATGCAGATTGAGCAGGTCATCATGACCTTCCCCGAAGTGGGGCAGAGCTACCTGATTCTGCTGGAAAACGATGGCATCGGCGATGTCATGCGCGTGCAGGTGGAAGTGCGCGACGAATTTTTTGTGGAAGACATGCGCGTTCTCCAAAGCTTGCAAAAAAACATTGCCCAGCGCCTGCGTGATGAAATCCTCATCACACCCAGGGTTGAGCTTGTGCAGAGCAACAGTCTGCCGCGTACCGAAGGCAAGGCCGTTCGCCTGCAAGACATGCGTGCAAAAAAATAACCCGGACCCCGTATGGATTTTTTGCCCTTTCCCCTGGCCAGCCTGCTGGCGGGCGCCTTCATAACCCTGCTGGGTTTTGTACTTTTGCTCAACGTCTTTGGCCTGCCCGCCAACTGGGTTCTGCTGGGCCTCGTGGCCCTGTGGAAGATGGCGCACCCAGCCTCGGACGCCATGAACGTCTGGTTCTGGGTCATAATGATAGCTCTGGCGCTTGTGGGCGAAGCCCTGGAACTGGGCATGCAGATCGTCAAGGCCAAACGGTACGGCTCAAGTTCGTCAGGCACTTTTGCGGGCATGATCGGGGCCATTGCCGGGGCCATTTTGCTGGCGCCGCTGTTTTTTGGCCTCGGGGCGCTCATTGGCGCGGTGGCGGGCGCGTGGACCGGCTGTTTTGTAATGGAAATGCTCAAGGGCCGTCCCT
>NZ_JBAIYW010000120.1:0-1839 GCF_036763055.1 Desulfovibrio sp. 1214_IL3152
AGACGGCCCGTCATGCGCAAATGCACGGCCAGGCGCAGGCCTTTCATGGCGCGTACATCGGCATCTTCCGCCTTTGCCGGGTCAAGCAGCAGCAAAACCAGCTTGCCACGTCGCGTCACATCGGCGATGCGGCATCCCCGCAGCCGCTGCAAGGGCAGGCTCAGGGGATGAAGGCTCGTGGCACGCAAGACCTGAGCATCAGCAATAACGCGGCCCTGCACATGGGGACGCAGGGTACGGACAACAGTCTCCACTTCCGGCAGTTCTGGCATGATCGTCCTCTGATTCGGCAAATGACATTACGTAAGTATAAGGCGCGCCCACCGCATGGCAAGATTGAACAGCAAATGCCCATAAAGGAAAAACCCGCTTGCGCGGGTTCATAGTCACAAAATACCGCGCCAGGCGGGTTATTTTTCTGAAAGATAAATATCCAGCAGACCTTCCGGCGGATCAATAATGACAGCCGGGGCTTCCAGATCAAAGCCCGCAATAAATTCGGGCCGTGCAGGAAAGAGCACCTCGCGGTCGTCATCGGTCATGATGACCCAGACCTCAAGACCGGCGGGATACTCAAAGTGGTCGAGCCTGCCCAGACGTTTTCCATCCGGCAGAAAAACGTCGCCGCCCAGCAGGTCTTCCAGATAGACTTCGTCATCTTCCGGTTCGGGCAGGGCCTCGCGTTTGGTCAGCAGTTTACAGCCGCGCAGCCCTTCAACGGCGTTGCGGTCAACCACGCCTTCAAGCAAAAGCAGCGGACGCCCCTTGTGGCTGCGCACAGCCACCTGGCGCACGCGACGCGGTTCGCCATCGCCCGCCTGAAGCCAGAGCGGGGTTGTCAAAAGCAAGGGGGAGTCCGCATGCCAATCGATGCAGATCTCCCCTTTAATACCGTGGGGTCGCGCAAGCGTACCCATATGAATCCAGGAATCGGCCATAACTTCCTGACGCTACTCCAGTATTTCCAGCACAGTGCGTTTTTTGCACTTGATGGAAGCGGCACTCAGAATAGTGCGCATGGCTCTGGCCGTGCGCCCCTGCTTGCCAATGACCTTGCCCAGGTCTTCCTTGGCAACCTTGAGTTCCAGCACGGTAGTCTGCTCACCTTCCACTTCGCTGACCTGCACCTCGTCGGGGTGATCCACCAGGGACCGGGCAATATATTCGATCAGGGCCTTCATTATACACCTCCAAAGGGGCCTGCACCGGGGAATACCCGGAACAGTAAAGGCCGTGCGCAGTGCCGATTTGCCCATAAACGGCCATCCCCGCCATTTTTTACGATATGCGGGAGGCCGCAGGGCATCTGCCGCCGTGGCGGAAGCTTAGCGAAATGCGCTAGGCCATGTGTTTTTTGATCAGGGCGCGGACGGTGTCCGTAGGCTCAGCGCCACGGGCCAGCCATTCCTTGATTTTGTCCGCATCGAGCTTGACTTCAACCGGATCAGTCATGGGATTATAGTAGCCCAGAAACTCCAGCGGACGGCCATCACGACGGGTTTCGTCGGTGGCGGCCACTACCCGGTAGAAGGGGTGCTTTTTGCTGCCGAGGCGGGTCAATTTCAACTTTACAGCCATGAGTCCAACTCCCTTTGAGGTGTTATGTTATCGTTGCGCCCGGGAAAGGGCAAGGGCGGAAAAGCCCTGGCGCAAAGAGGTGTTGCCGCTACGACGGCGCTCCTTGCCGCGAAATGCCTTATTTTTTCTTGCGCTTCTGGCGCTCTTTTTTCTTGCGCTTTTTAGCCGCAGCCGATTTGCCGGAACCGGAGCGCCCGCCGGGCATGCCTTCCATTCCGGGCAAACCACCCATGCCGGGCAGGCCGCCCATCCCAGGCAGGC
>NZ_JBAIYW010000550.1:0-1833 GCF_036763055.1 Desulfovibrio sp. 1214_IL3152
CGCCCCTGGCGGCCACGTCCGCGCCGGAAAGCAGCGGCCGCAGATGTCCGAGGATGGGCGCGGCTTTTTCTTCCGCCATGCTGTCCAGTCCCATTGGCCGGGTTTGCAGCAGTACAATCTGATCCTCTTCGTCCACAGCCCATTCCATATCCTGCGGATACTGGTAATGACGCTCCAGTTCCATAGCCATGTCCGCCAGGCGGCGCACCTGATCATCGCTGAGGCAGGGAACATCCCGCAGGGCGTCGGGTACGGGAACCATCTCGCTTTCAACTCCCGATCCGTGGCGCACCAGACGCAGGCGCACAGCCTTGTGAGCAATGGTGGTTTTGGTGATCTTGCCGGTGGCCCTTGATACCAGCCACTGATCCGGCGTGCCGGAGCCGTCCACCACCATTTCTCCCAGACCCCACAGGCCGTTGATGACAATGCTGTTGGAGCGCAGATCCACAGGGTGGCGCGAAAAAACCACGCCGGCGGCACGGGCGCGCACCATTTCAACACAGCACAGGCCCATGCCCATGGCATCAAGAGCATAGCCGTGGCTGGCGCGGTAGGTCAGGGCGCGGGGTGAAAACAGGCTGGCAACAACAACCTTGAACGACGGGATCAGGTCGTTGCGCGTAACGCCCAGCAGACTGCGGTATTGCCCGGCAAAGGACTGAACCCCGTCTTCGGCAATGGCGCTGGAGCGCAGGGCCGCCACCGCATTGGGATCATTGCCATAGGCCAGATCCCAGGCTTTGAGCAGGGCGTCTTCCACTTCTTTGGGAACGGGGGCCTCGCGGATGAGCTTTTCCACCTGGCGGGAAACAGCATTGATGTTGTCAGGCTTGTCAGGATCCACGGAGCGCAACAGGGAGTAGACGCTTTTGAAAAGTCCCGGCGTGCGCAGAAGGAAGATGGTTCCGGCCTTTATGGTGATGGCGAAGCCGCGCGGCACGGGCATGTCCAGCATGTTCCGCAGTTCACCGAGATTGGCGTTTTTGCCGCCCACACTGTAGGCCATGCTGGCGTCCACTTCCGTAAGATTCAGGGTCAGGCTCGGCACATCGCCGCGAGTACGCTGATCCAGCTCTTTTTCTATGCGCCCGGCAATGCTGTGTACGGCTGCATTCAGCCCCAGATGCCGTCGGCCGGAAATATCGTTGAGCGCGGCGGCCATGCGGTCACAACGAAAGATCGCACGCCGGGCTTCCTTGCGCACCTGGCTTGTTTCCATGTGTCGTTCGCCATGCTGTGCGGCATTAAGACCGGCCAGAATGCCGGCCAGGTCCGCATTGGCCTGAAGCAGTTCCTTGAAGGAGGCATATCGCCTGTGAAAGGCGGTCATGGCCTGCTCGCGCGAGAGGCGCGGCTTGCGGCCAAAGAATTTTTTCAGTTTGCCGACCATGAACATGCTCCGGATATGACGTTAGAAAGCCCGAATCAGCCGGAAAACGGCCTGCCCGGCACGACCACATAACGCTGGGCCGGGCCGCGCCCTTCTTTACGTACCAGACCCATCTGCACAAAAAGCTGCAAATCATACTGCGCCGTGCGCATGGAAATGTTTTCGCCCACCATCTGCTGGTATTCCTGGCGACTTATGCTGCCAACCTGTTCAATGCGGGGCCACATTTCCCTCTGGCGGTGATTGAGGCGGGGCATGTCCGTCTGCATGAATCTTCCGGCGTGGGGAGACGCATGGGGCATGGGAGAGGGATGCCGCACGGCATCTCCCGGGAAGGCGGAGGAATCCGCAGGGGACGGCGCTTGCTGCACGGAAGCGGGTGCGGCTGGAGGCGCTTCAAGGGCTTCGTCCTGGTCTTTTGACCTGTCGGGGCTGCCGTG
>NZ_JBAIYW010000057.1:0-1830 GCF_036763055.1 Desulfovibrio sp. 1214_IL3152
TCTGGTCTGATCCGGGCCTACCGCCCGATCCGCCCACGCGGGCCGTTTGCGCCGCGCCCACTGCATCGGCAGGAAAAAGCGGAAATCCGCACTGCCTTACAGGCGTCACGGATGCGTACGCAGTCCAACTTACATACGCTTGCTGTTTCAGACAACAAAAAAAGGAAATGTCTTTGGCATTTCCTTTTTTTGTTAAAAAATAAAAGCTTTCTGAATTTTCTCTAGACTTGTCCTGATCCGCTCTTCCACCATCTGCATATGTGCCATTCTGTACACAGTACGGCTTATGCCAGTGCCGATACATGGAGCATCGCCTGCTGTTTGTCGAGCCGGAACCGTTCACCGGCAGCATTGAACCCGATACCGTTGCACCACATTTTCAATTACCGCACGTAGTTGGGGATATTGATAAAGACGTCGCGCGTGAAGGTGATCATGCGCTCCATAAGCCAGGGCAAGGCCAGCAGCAGGGTCAGAAACATGCAGACAATTTTGGGAATAAAGGTCAGCGTCATCTCCTGAATCTGGGTCGCAGCCTGAATGACGCTCACGATCACGCCCACGCCCAGCCCCACGCCCAGCATGGGCAGGGCCATCATAAGGCACAATTCAATGGCCTGGCGTCCGAAACCGATGACAAAATCAGGAGACATGGCGTAACCTCACAGGAAAATTTTGACACTGCCGCAACCGGCGGCCCATTTGATTCAAGATTGATGCCAGCCTGCTCAGGGCTGCGTCCGGTCAAAGCAGAAAACTGTTGACCAGCGAACCCACCAGCAGATTCCAGCCGTCAACCATCACAAAAAGCAGCAGCTTGAACGGCATGGAAACCATCATGGGCGGCAGCATCATCATGCCCATAGCAAGCAGCACGCTTGAAATCACCATATCAAGCACAAGAAAGGGAATGTAGATGAGAAAGCCGATGGTGAAGGCCGTTTTCAGTTCACTGATAACGTAGGCCGCCGCCAGAAGCATGGTGGGAACCTCTTCCTTGTTCTTCGGGGCTTCCATATTGCTGATGGAATAGAAGATGGAAAGGTCTTTTTCGCGCGTGTGCTTGAACATGAAGGAGCGCAGCGGGGCCTGGGCCTTGTCCAGAGCCTCCCTGTAGTCGATGCGCTCACTGAGGTAGGGCTGAAGGGCGTCGTCGTTGATCTGTTTGCCCACGGGGAACATGATCACAACCGTCATAAAAATGGCAAGACTTGCCAGAATCTGGGTGGGAGGCAGTTGCTGCACGCCCATGGCCTGGCGCAGAAAACTGAAAACAATAATGATGCGGGTAAAGCTGGTGACCGTAAGCATGATGGCCGGGGCCACGGAAAGGATGGTCAGCAGGAAGAGAATTTCCAGCAGGATGGAGACTTTTTCCGGCGATTTGGCGCCGCCCGCCAGGGTGAGCTGCAGGGTGGGCATAGCCATGTCCTGCGCGGCATGGGCCAGATGAGGCAGCCAGAAAAGAAGACTAGCGGCTGTCAGCCCCGCGAGACACTTCTTCCATGACGTGTTCAAAATCCTTGTTCTGCGGCTCATGCTGCGCCTGCTCCTCGGTCAGAAGGGTTATGTGCTGGTCGGTAACGCCCAGCAGCAACCTCCTATTCAAGAAGCGTACCACCATCAGCCCCTTGCGCGGCCCCAGCGGCAATTGCGCCTCCATGACCAGCGCCCCCTTGGGCAGCGCGCCGGGGCGCGGCAGAAAATTGAACTTGCCGAAGCGTCGCACAAGCCAGACCACCAGCCACAGTAAGGCCACCAGAAGAAAAAGTATGCCCACGGCCTGGGCATAGCCGCCCCACGAAAAAGAACTTCCGCCAAGGCTTGCCC
>NZ_JBAIYW010000046.1:0-1828 GCF_036763055.1 Desulfovibrio sp. 1214_IL3152
CGCCCCACCGTGCGGCAGGGCGTTCTGCCACGGACAGGAAAACATGCAGGCGGGCCGCGCGGCAGCGCAGATAAACCGGCATTCCCAACTGCGCCAATCGCGTAACGGCAGGATTGCGTGGGCAGACGCGCCAAACCCCTTGCCATGAATCGGAAATTTTCGTGAACCGTGCGGCCGCTGCAGGAAAAACCGGGCTAAAGCAAACGGCTGGACTTGCCGAAAATCCCTGGCGGGTGCATTCCGCTCCAGCGGGCGAAAAAATCCCCGTCCAAAGCGGTTCCGGAGTAAAAGGTCTAAAAAAAATCTTGAAAATTTGCCCCACTCGTTGCATTCTCCGCCCCAGAGCCTTATGCGACTGTGGCGGTGCTGCCGTCATGGCCGGCGCTTTTTTGCGCCCTGCGTTCCGGCACTACTTGCGGCGATTTGTGAAAACCAAGGCTGCTGCGCACTTATGGAGAACCTTATGGAATTCAGCTTTTTTTCAATGATTGCCCAGGCAAGCCTGGTAGCCAAGGCAGTGCTGGCGCTTCTGGTGGTCATGTCCATCACCAGCTGGGGCCTGATGATTCAAAAGTTTTTTGCCCTCAGCGCCGCCAACAACAAGGCCCTTGAAGGCACCACCGGATTCGAGAAGGCCCCCAACCTGCGCGAAGCCGTGCAGTCTCTGGGGTCCGACCCGTCTTCACCCCTTTATTACATCGCCCATCAGGGCGTACTGGAATTTAACCGTTCCAAAGAGCTTGGCAACAGCAGCGAAGTGGTGGTGGACAACGTTCGCCGCGCGCTGCGCCAGGGTGTGGGCAGCGAACTGGCACGCTTGCAGCGTTCGCTCTCCCTTCTGGCTACCACGGCCAACACCGCGCCCTTTATCGGTCTTTTCGGCACTGTCTGGGGCATCATGAGCTCCTTCCACTCCATCGGCATGCTCAAGTCCGCCTCGCTGGCGACGGTGGCCCCGGGCATTTCTGAAGCCTTGGTGGCGACCGCCATCGGTCTGGCCGTTGCCGTTCCCGCCACCATCGGCTTCAACATTTTTATGGGCAAGCTTTCGCAGGTGGACACCCTGCTTGTGAATTTCGCGGGCGTTTTTCTGAACCGCGTACAGCGCGAACTCAACGCCCACCGTCCCGTGCAGCGCACGGGCACAACGGAGATGTAACATGGGCGCCAGTGTCGGCAACGGCAACAAATTCGTTTCGGAAATCAACGTCACGCCCTTTGTGGACGTCATGCTGGTGCTGCTTATCATCTTTATGGTAGCCACCCCCATGATGAGCCAGGGGCTTGAGGTAGATCTGCCGCAAACCACACAGGTGGAAGTGCTGCCCACAGAAGCGGACCATATGGTGCTGACAGTGCGCAGTGACGGCAAGATATACCTGGACGAATACGGCGTTGACAATATGGAAGACCTTGAGGGCTATCTGCAGCGTCTGGTCAAAGAAAAAAATAAAACACTCTTCCTCCAGGCCGACAAGGCCGTGCCGTACGGCACAGTGGTGGAAGTGATGGGACATATCAAGGCCGTCGGCATTGAAAAGCTCGGCGTGATCGCCGAACAGCCCGATGAAGCCCCGGCCAAGGGCGGCAAAAACGCCCCGGCCCGTGCCCCGAAGTAGGTTCCTATGCGCCTGGCCTCCTACGTTCTTTCCCTGTGCCTGCACCTGGCGGTTTTTCTGCTTATCTGGTTCTGGCCCAGCTCTCCACCCATACGGCTGGACGCGCCGCCTGTGATGATCAGTCTTGTGGAAGGCGCGCCGGGCGGTAACCGCACGCCGTCTCCCATTCTCGGGCATATGGGCGCGCCGGAGATCGGAAGATCACACGC
>NZ_JBAIYW010000558.1:0-1826 GCF_036763055.1 Desulfovibrio sp. 1214_IL3152
TCGGCCACGGCGTCCACGCGGGCCTTGAGGGAATCGCCGTCGGCGCAGGCGCCCTGCATGCCGAGCACGCGTCCTGTGGCTTTGTCCACCACAAGTTCCAGGGTCATCATGGCTTTTTCGGGATAAAAATGGGCGTGGTCAAACTGTTCCACGCTTACGCTGAAGGCGTCGAAGCCTTCGGCGCGGGCGCGCTCCACGGTAAGGCCCACGCCGCAGAAGGAGAGGTCAAAGAGTTTGACGGCCCAGGAACCCACATAGCCCGGGAACACGGCTTCGCCGCCCGCGAGGTTTGTGCCGATGACGCGCCCCTGGCGGTTTGCCATGCTGCCCAGCGGCAGATAGCCCGGCTTGCCGGTAATGATGTTCTTGATGGAAACGCAGTCGCCGCCCGCATAGATGGCGGGATCAGAAGTGCGCATGTGCCGGTCCACCATGATGGCGCCGAAGGGGGCCACTTCAAGCCCGGCATCCTTGGCAAGCTGCCCGTTGGGGATAAAGCCGGCAGCAAAGATAACCAGTTGGGCTTCCAGTTCACGCTTGTCGGTGACGACCTTGCAGACCTTGCCGTCCTTGCCTTCAAGGCGCACGACCTTTTCCCCGGTGTACACATCCACATTGTGGGTCACGCAGTCATGGGCGGCCATGCGCGCCACGGAGTGCGAAAGCACGCCGGGCAGTATCTGGTCCACCATTTCCACCACGCTGCACTTGACGCCCCACATGTCGGCCAGGGCCACGGCGGCCTCAAGGCCGATAAAACCGCCGCCCACAATGACGGCCTCGGTGATCTTGCCTTCCTGGCAGGCCGTGCGGATGGCCCCTGCGGCTTCAAGCCGGGTAAGGGAAAGCACATTTTCAAGGTCTTTGCCTTCCACGGGAGGCACGCGCGGGGTGGCCCCTGTGGCGAGCACCAGTTTGTCGTAAGGCAGTTTTTCTTCCTGCCCGGTGACCACGTTTTTGACCGTAAGGGTTTTAGCCGCGCGGTCAATGGCCGTAGCGCGTGTCTGGGTGCGTACGGTAACGCCCTTCATGTCGCGGAAAAAATCGGCATCGCGCACCGTGTGGTAAGGGGTGGCGCGCAGGTCGTCCAGGTTCTGTATTTCACCGGACACATAAAAAGGTATGCCGCAGCCGCCATAGGAAATGAAAATATTTTCATCCACCAGGGTGATTTCCGCATCAGGCATGAGACGCTTGCAACGGGCCGCGGCCTTGGGGCCAAGGGCTACGCCGCCCACTACCAGAATTTTTTCGGGCATTTCTGCGCTCCTTACTTGTGAGTATTATGAGCAAATGAGCATTATTAACGTATGGTAAGCATGCACCGCAACAAAAACAGGGGCTGCCGCCCATATTTTTACGCGCTTTTTGTGCGGTCGTGGCGGACTTTTAGAGCATTTTCGCCTTGCGAATATCCACTCTCGATGCCTCCAGGACGCCTGCTTCAGCGCATAACAGCGCAACTAGAGCAGGTTAACTTTGAAATGCTTCACATTTTAAAGTTTTCATTCAGCCGAAAAATGCGATTTTCGGCTGAATCCACGCCACATTGTGGCGCGCTGCACTTTCGTGCAGCGTTAGAGCATTTACATTTTTTCAAAGTTAAAATGCTCTAAATAGCGCTTACGCCTCTGCGGCGGGCGTCTGCTCACGCATCCGCCAGAGCAATTTCAAAGTGAAATTGTTCTAAGCCGTGCCGGACAGAATGGCGCAGGCTGTTCCAACGCTTTTTACCGGAAAACGGGCGGCTCCCGCAAAAGCCCCATGCCCGCCATGACGCAGGCTTTTGCGCAAGCCTGCAAGCGTGACGGCGGCCGCCGGAAGCC
>NZ_JBAIYW010000500.1:0-1815 GCF_036763055.1 Desulfovibrio sp. 1214_IL3152
TGCACAAGAGCGTCACCCTGTAGCGCGGCATGGTGTCCAGCCGGTTGCTGCCCGCAAGGCGCACAAGAATTATGGTCAGGGTGTAAACGCTGAAGAACCAGGCCGGGTTTGCTCCTGTGACCGAGCACAGCCCCTTGATGAAGAATATGGCCTGTACGGTCATGATGCTGAAGGCCAGACAGGCCAGATAAACAAAAAGCAGGCCCGATCGGCTCACAGCCTGCCACAGGGCGCGGCCCGACATGCCGCCGCCGTCCTCGGGGGGCATTTCGGGCGTTCTCAGGCGCGGGGCCAGGGGAATCAGCATGAGCAGCGAGGGCAGGCCGAGCAGGGAGGATGCCGCAAAAAGCCCGGCTTCTCCGCCCAGCAAGGGCAGTATGGGTTCCGCGGCTGCGGGAATGATGGAATAGGGCAGCAGCATGGTGAGAGAAAAAATGGCAAAGCCGCGCGCGCTCTGGCCCTTGGGAATGCAACTGACAAGCACGGCCACGGTGCAGCTTGAAAAAACGGCCAGGGCAATGCCCTGCACGATGCGCAACGTCCAGATCATTCCGATGGTGTGCGGGCCGCCCACATGTGCATAGCCCAACATGACGCAGCTTGATATGACGATGGAAACGGCCATGGCGGCCAGTTTGCCGCGCCGGAGCAGCAGCACGCTCGCCAGCGGGCGGAACAGCAGCACCATGGCGAACATGGATGCCAGCAGCACTCCGCGCCAGTTGGGGCTGATGGACATGCCTTCCAGCCATTGCTCAAAGCAGTAAAAAACGGCGATAAAGCTGTTGCAGAACATGGTCATGCAAAACAGCAGAATAAAGTCACGGCTTAACAGGGTTTGCGGCGGTTCCGGCGATACCGGCGGCCGCACGGTTTCAACAGGGGAAGCGGCAAGGGGCGACATGTGGCCTCAATTACGTTATGCCGCGCTCGTCGCGGCAAGGGCGCAACGGCTGCTCCAGGGGGAGCTGCGGCTAATGGTACTCGCCTTTGAGAAATTTTTCGGCATAGGCCGACACTGCGGCCTCGTCCACCATAAGCATATCCATCTGGCGAGTCATGATAAGCAGACGCCCCAGCTGATCAAGGCGTGAGCACAGCTCGGGCCGTGGATACTTCTGGTAGCGCGCGCGTATCCTATCACCGGTAAGCTCAACGGTAAAGCCAAGCTCTTTGAGGATAAGCCCTATGCAGCGTACCCGGCGTACGCGCTGTACATCGTTTGCGGCTCCGCCTGCGAACTCAAAGCGGATGTAGTTCTTGCTCAGCGTGTCGCCGCACCAAGTGTCAAGAATGGCATAATGGTAGCCGACCCGTGATGAAAAGTTGAGGTAACGGTCTGAAACAATGGCGTAGCTGCGCTGGCCAAAGCGCGAACAGCCTTCTTCATTGCAGCCAATGACGCTTTGCCCCATAACCGAGAGAAAGCCGCGCATGTTGACCGGTCGCGGCCCGCGCGACTGCACTGCGGGGTTGAGCATGCCGTCGAGCACATGGCTGAAGGGAACGCTGGTCACGTCTTCGGGCAGCACGCGCCGCGCCTCAGGGTTGCGCAGGCCCCCGCCAAGGTCGATTATATAAAGATCAAGGGGAATGGAGCTTACAAGCTGGCTGGCAACACCGGCGCTGTTTTCCGTAACGCTGTCTGAAAGCTGGAACATCTCGGCATAGCTCATTTCGTGAGCGTAGCGCATGACGTCGTGCAGCGAGGTGCAGTGCTCCGGGGTAAAGGTGTCGGCCCTGGGGTCCACCAGGTGCAGCGGCAGAATATACGGGGCCACGCGGCGCAGAAGCATGAGGGCGGGGCTGTCGGCC
>NZ_JBAIYW010000258.1:0-1810 GCF_036763055.1 Desulfovibrio sp. 1214_IL3152
TCGCCGAAGCCGGGGGCCTTGACGGCCACGACCTGCAGGGCGCCACGCAGCTTGTTGACCACGAGGGTCGCCAGGGCTTCGCCTTCCACGTCTTCAGCAATGATCATAAGCGGACGGTTCACCTTGGCAACCTGCTCAAGCACGGGCAGCATGTCTTTCATGCTGGAGATTTTCTTTTCCGTGCACAGGATGTAGGGATTGTCCATTTCGCAGACCATCTTTTCAGGATTGGTCACGAAGTAGGGCGACAGGTAGCCGCGGTCAAAGCGCATGCCTTCCACCACGTCCATAGTGGTTTCGAGGCCCTTGGCTTCTTCAACGGTGATGACGCCTTCCTTGCCCACTTTCGCCATGGCTTCGGCAATGATGTTGCCGATGGTGGTGTCGGAGTTGGCGGAAATGGTGCCGATCTGGGCAATTTCCTTCTGGTCGCGGGTGGGCTTGGCAAGGTTGGCCATCTCGGCGATCAGACCTTCAACGGCCTTGTCGATGCCGCGCTTGATAGCCATGGGGTTGCGGCCGGCAGCCACAAGCTTGACGCCTTCGCGGTAAATGGCCTGAGCCAGAATGGTGGCGGTGGTGGTACCGTCGCCAGCGGCATCGGAAGTTTTGGAGGCCACTTCTTTGACGAGCTGGGCGCCCATGTTTTCGAATCTGTCGGACAGTTCGATTTCCTTGGCGACAGTGACGCCGTCCTTGGTGATGACGGGAGCGCCGAAGGATTTTTCAATAGCTACGTTGCGGCCCTTGGGGCCAAGGGTGACCTTGACGGCATTGGCGAGCTTGTCAACACCGCGGGAAAGTTTTTCGCGGGCTTTAACGTCAAAAAAGATTTCTTTAGCAGACATTGGGACATTTCCTCCTAGTGGTAATTCGGCAAAGGTGGGAGTTAGTCGATGATGGCGAGAATGTCTTCTTCGCGCATGACCAGATGGTCAACGCCGTCGAGCTTAACCTCGGTTCCGGCGTACTTGTTGAACAGCACTTCGTCGCCGGCTTTCACAGCCAGAGCGGTGCGCTCGCCATTATCCCCTACCTTGCCGGGACCCACAGCCACAACCTGACCCTTGGAAGGCTTTTCTTTAGCCGTATCAGGGATGTACAGGCCGCCAGCGGTCTTTTCTTCGGTTTCAAGGCGTTTGACCAGAACACGGTCGTTAAGGGGTTTCAGCTTCATGACGTCAGATCCTCCCGGAAATGTTATTATTGTCCCGTGGGACACGGCAACGGACGCAGCTCGGCGTCTGCGCCGAAAATATTGCGCGTACTGGCCGTAGCGAACGCTCGTTTCGTCCGGCCCCGCACCGGCATAGAGATAAGACATACCGGCGGGTTGAAAAGGGGGGAATGCGGATTTTTTTTAATTTTTCTTCTAACTATATAAAATAACAGTATTTTAAAATAGATAGAAAAAAGCCGTATTGCGTGGCTTTCCTCATCATCCTTTTCTGGCCTTCGCTGGCCTGCGCTGGAGCACGGGTTCTCCTTGCGCATCAGGCTTTTCACTTCTGTTATGAATTTATTATCATACGTTATTGGCGCTGAAAGTAAAGCCTGCACGGTGAGGGGCACGGCGCCGGGATATGAGGTTGACTGGCCGCTGCCGATGGCAACGCCTTTGCTCGTGCCAAAGCATGGGGCGCGATCCGATGCGGAATCGCAGGCGGCGGCAACTTTTGTCAGTGCGCGCCCAGGGGGCGTAACACGCTGTCTGTACTGCGTTAGCCTTACGCAAGGCTGCGTGCGGTCCCGAAGTGACGGAAGCGCTACGCAACAGTTGCCGGCACAATGGAAGCGCCCTGCGTGAGCC
>NZ_JBAIYW010000445.1:0-1790 GCF_036763055.1 Desulfovibrio sp. 1214_IL3152
TGAGGCCGACCATATCGGCCTGCAATACCTTATCGCCGCAGGCTACCCACCGAGCGGCATGGTGGGCGGCTTCAAGGTGCTGCGGCAGAAAAGCTGGATGAGCGGCATCAGCGTGCCGACGTACCTTTCCACCCACCCGGACCTGGGCGACCGCGTCAACGGCCTTCAGGCCCGCATCCAGGGCATGCCCAAGGCCGTGCAGGACCGCAGCCAGGACAACAAGCGCTTTACCCGTGTAAAAACCCTGCTCTGGGCAAGATACGGCGATGACCAGGCCGCCCTACAGCGCTTTTCCGGCAAGGACGGCCTGTCACGCATGGGCAGGGGCATTGTGCTTGCCAGGCAGAACCGCATCAACGAAGCCAGCGAAGCTTTTGATCAGGCCCTCAAGGCGGCCCCTGAAGACCCGCTGGTGCTGCGCGAGGCCGGGGCCTTCCACTACCGCAAGGGCGACATGAGCCGGGCAGACGGGTTGCTTTCCAAGGCCATGCGTCTGGACCCCAATGATTACATGGCTTCCTTTTTCTATGCGCGCATGCTGGACGAAACCGGCAGGCAGTCGCAGGCCGCCAGTCACTACAAGAACGTACTGCGGCACGTACCCGAGGATTCCGAGGTGCACGAAGCCTATGGCCGCTCGCTCGGCAAGGCGGGCAACACGCCCGACGCCTATATCCACATGGCCTACAGCGCCCTGTATTCCAACAACAAAAAGCTTGCCGAACGGTATTTCAACCAGGCCAAAAGCATGGCCTCCCGCACGACGGACAAGCGCGCTTTTCCGCGCCTTGAGGCCGCCTACAAAGAACGCAAGGAAATATGGGACAAGAACTGATGGAAACACATGCCACAACAATTCTCGCCGTGCGCAAGGACGGCATCGTGGCCCTGGCCGGCGACGGGCAGGTGACCATGGGGCAGACCATGATCATGAAGCATGCGGCCCAGAAGGTGCGCCGCCTGCACGACGGCAAGATACTGGCCGGTTTTGCCGGAGCCACCGCCGACGCGTTTACGCTTTTCGAGCTCTTTGAGGCAAAACTCAAGGAAGTTCGCGGCCATATGGTTCGGGCCGCTGTAGAAATGACCAAGGACTGGCGCAAGGATAAATACCTGCGCAAGCTCGAAGCCATGCTGCTGCTGGCCGACAGGGAACATATTCTGGTGCTTTCGGGTACAGGCGACGTGATTGAACCGGACGACAACGTGGCTGCCATCGGCAGCGGCGGCCCCTATGCTCTGGCGGCCGCTCGGGCGCTTTCCCGCCACAGCGGGCTTGACGCTGAAGCCATCGCCAGGGAATCCATGCGCATTGCCGCCGAAATATGCGTCTACACCAATGACCACGTAACCCTTGAAACACTCTAGGGAAATTTAACTTTGAGAATGTATATCCTCAACGTTAACTTCGGCGCTCAGAACGCGAGCACGACAAAGAACATCAGGCCAGGGAACAGACAAGGATACGTTCATGAGCATTCTCACTGCCGGTTGCAAGGTGAATCTGGGCTTGCGCATTACCGGGCTTCGCCCCGACGGCTATCACGAAATCGATTCTCTGTTTTACCCGCTGCCGCGCCCCTGTGATCAGATCAGGCTGCGCGTCATCGACGGCAACGGCATGCACGTACGCTGTGAAGGGCCTGGGGCCGAACGTCTGAATGCGGAACACAATACCCTGACCAGGGCTTACATTGCCTTTGCCCAGGCTGTAGACGGCCCTGTTCCGGGGCTTGAGGCGCGTTTGCGCAAGGGCATTCCTTCCGGGGCCGGTCTTGGCGGCCGCAGCA
>NZ_JBAIYW010000555.1:0-1788 GCF_036763055.1 Desulfovibrio sp. 1214_IL3152
AAAAAACGCGCGCCCCACAACCCGCTGCACACAACGCGCTGCGCGGACTGTTCAGACCGCGAACGCACAGGGCAATTGAAAATCTGAGGGCTGCCCCGACCAAGGGCAGAGGCGGCACCAAAGGGGCAAAGCGCCTGACAGGCCAAGACTGCCCCCGGCTGGTCCAGACCAAGCCCGACTGATCTGATTGACCCCATTATCTTCCTTCGGCCCTCCGCCGCGCAGGAGGCCCATGCGCTGACAGGAGGCGCATTTCAGGCGCCAAGCCAAGCACAGCCGAACCACATGTCTTTACGAACATTTCTTCGCAAAACCAGATTGCTTTCAGCGGTCGAGGGCCATTTCCACAGCAGCCGTGGCGTGCACCAGAGTAGTATCCAGCAAGGGAACATCCGTATGTTCCGGTCGCACCAGCAGGCCGATTTCTGTGCAGCCAAGCACAACCCCTTGTGCGCCCCTGGCCTGAAGCGCCCCGATAACCTTCAAAAACATGCGGCGCGAATCGTCTTCAATGCGTCCCAGACACAGCTCCTGAAAAATCACCTCATTGATCATGTTCCGCTCCCGCGCTTCTGGCACAAGAACTTCCAGCCCCCGCTGCCGCAGCACGCCGCTGTAAAAATCCTCTTCCATCGTGTAGCGCGTGCCAAGCAAGGCAACCCTGGTCATGCCCCGGCGCCGCAGTTCATCCGCCGTGGCCTCCGCCAGGTGCAGCAGGGGAATCCGCACGGCGGACGCCACCTGAAGAGCCACCTTGTGCATGGTATTGGTGCAGATCAGAAAAAAATCAGCCCCGCCTTGCTCAAGCCGTCGTGCTCCCTCAGCCAGAGCGGCCGCCGCATCGTCCCAGCGGCCTTCAGCCTGGCACACCTCAATTTCGGCAAAATCCACGCTGAACAGCAGACATTTTGCCGAATGCAGACCGCCAAGACGCTGCCTGACCACGCGGTTGATGATCTGATAGTATGAAACCGTGCTTTCCCAGCTCATGCCGCCCAGAAGACCGATAACTTTCATGCACTGCTCCCTGCCCGGGCCTTGGCGCACCCGCTTTTATTTTATGGTCGCTTGCCGTATTCTCCATAACGGAGGGCGTATGCAGAAACTTTACGTAGCCATGGTCGGCCTGCCCGCCAGGGGAAAATCCACCTTGGCGAAGCGCATTCGCGACGGCCTGCTGGCCGAGGGCATTCAGGCCAGGCTGTTCAATAACGGCGACATGCGCCGCGCGCTTATGGGCGCGGAATCCACCGATCCGGACTTCTACAATCCCGCCAATGAAACAGGCCGTGAAGCGCGCGAGATGATCTGCCGCAAGAATATGGAGCTTGCCCGTGCATGGCTGGCCGCCGAAGGCGAGGTAGCCATTCTGGACGCCACCAACGTCAGCCGCGCGCGGCGGATTCTTATTGAAAAAACGCTTACCGACCACCCCGTGCTGTTTGTGGAATGCGTCAACGAAGACCAACTGCTGCTCAAGGCCTGCATACGCCGCAAGACGACCCTGCCGGAATACGCCGCCTACAGTGAAGACGAGGCCCTGCAAAGCTTCATGAAGCGCATAAGCTACTATGAAGCCATTTATGAGCCATTGGAAGAAGAAAAATTCTGGCTCTGCGTTGATTCCACGGCCAACCGCATCCTGGGCGAGCGCCCCTGCGAAGGCTCACCCTACTATCCCGCCATACGCGAAATCGTGGTCAGCGCCTGGGTTCACTGCCTCTACCTTGCGCGGCACGGCCAGACAGAGTTCAACGTACGCGGCCGCATCGGCGGCGACCCGCC
Organism: Desulfovibrio sp. 1214_IL3152; assembly: GCF_036763055.1. Classification (NCBI taxonomy): domain Bacteria; kingdom Pseudomonadati; phylum Thermodesulfobacteriota; class Desulfovibrionia; order Desulfovibrionales; family Desulfovibrionaceae; genus Desulfovibrio; species Desulfovibrio sp. 1214_IL3152. The sequence goes on from NZ_JBAIYW010000555.1 coordinate 1,786, forward strand.
CCT
>NZ_JBAIYW010000233.1:0-1783 GCF_036763055.1 Desulfovibrio sp. 1214_IL3152
ATTCTCAAAGTTTAAGGCACGCTCACTTCGGCGTTTAACCGCGCAGATAAACTGCGCTTACGCCTCCGTAGCGAACGTCTGCTCACGCAGCCGCCAGAGCAATTTCAAAGTGAAATTGCTCTAAAAGCTGAGCGCTCAAACGCACAAGAGGCGCGCCATGAGGGCGGTTGCCCGCCATCCCACGGCGCGCCGTAAAAAAGGCGCTGTGTTTGTTCTGATGCCGCAGGCGATCAGAAACGGCCGCGCGGCTTGATGCGTGCGGCTTTGCCCTTGAGGGCGCGCAGGTAGTACAGACGGCTGCGGCGAACGCGGCCCTGGGTGACCACTTCAACGCGGTCGATAAAGGGCGAGTTGAGGGGGAAGATGCGCTCCACGCCCACGCCGTCAGAAATCTTGCGTACCGTGAAGGTGGCGCAGGTGGTGCCGCGTTTGACGCGGATGACGTTGCCCTGGAAAATCTGGATGCGCTGTTTTTCGCCTTCCACAATGCGCAGATGCACTTTCACCGTGTCGCCGGAGCGAAACGCGGGTACATCCATGCGCATGTTTTCCCGTTCAATCTTTTTGATGATATCCATCGTGAACTCCTTGCAAATCCGGGCGGATTGTTGCGTCGTTGCGTAGCGGCGCCGATGCGCTCAGGCCGCCGGTTTATCAGCAATAGTCGCCTAAAATTCTGTCTGCCAGAATGGCGGCGGCGCTGCGCACCGAAAGGTGATTGTAGCCCAAAAAACGTACAGGACGAAGCAGACCGTCACACTGTTCCAGCACTTCGGGGGCAAGCCCCCGTGCCGTGCCAAGGCAAAGCATGACCGGTCCTCGGCTGCACCATTGCCGCACTTGTTGAGGGGTCATGAGCGGTTCTGTGCGAGCCTGCTTTTTCCCCTTGCCGGGCCAGACGGCGGAGCTTGCCACCAGCCTGGGCCGTACACCGTGCCGTGCGGTCATATGCGCCACTGCTTCATCCAGGGAGGTCGCAGGACAAACCAGCCCGAGAGCCTGCGCCCGGTCGGCATTGCCTGAGCCGCCCGGACCCTGCGTCCAATGGCTCAAAATTTCATCCAGCACCCGCAACTGATCTTGCAAGGGGGTTACCACATGGAAAGAACCCATCGCATAGCTGCGGGAAATTCGGGCTATATCGTGTATGTCGAGATTTGTCAAAGAGGAAGCGCCGGATTTTTTTTCGCCGAGCATCACGGGATAGTGAACAAGGCAGAAAGAAAGATTGCGCCCCGGCCTTTCGCGCGGGATTTCGGCCAAGGTCTGCACGTCTTCACCGGTAAGCGGGGCCGTGTCGAGCAGGTCGGGCCGCATGTGCCGCGTTGTCCGCACCGATTGCCGCCGCCGCCATTGCGCTATGCGGGCATGGTCGCCGCCAAGCAGCACCGGGGGAACGGGCAGCCCCTCCAGTGTTTCTGGTCGGGTATAGTGCGGATATTCCAGCAGGCCGTTTGAAAAACTTTCGTCCTCTCCGGGTTCCTCTTTACCCATAAAGCCGGGCATCAGGCGCGAGACGGCCTCCACAACGGCCAGGGCCGCCGTTACGCCGCCATTGAGCACCACATCGCCAACGCTTGTTGGCTCAATGGGAAAAATGTCCAGCAGACGGGCATCAATGCCTTCATAGCGTCCGCAGACGATGGTCAGGTCCTCTTCTTCAGCGATCTGCCGTGCCATATTCTGGGTGAAAGGGCGGCCGCCGGGGGCCATGAGCAGAATGCGCCCGGGCTTTTCAATGGAGCGCAGCGCCCCGGCCAGGGGTTCGCCCTGCATGACCATA
>NZ_JBAIYW010000428.1:0-1774 GCF_036763055.1 Desulfovibrio sp. 1214_IL3152
CCAGTGGAGCGTATGCCCGCCTCCAGCTCTTCCACCGGAACCCCCACAAGGTCGGCGGGGCCGGGCCAGCGGCGGAACAGTTCCGGGGTGACGGTGTTGACCCGGGCGTCCGTACATTGAGCCGCCAGCACCGTAGCCACCAGCAACTGCCACGCGGTTTCGGCATCCAGGTGGGTATGGGGGGCGGGGTAGCGGGCTCGCAGGGCTTCAAGAACTTTTTGCGCCCGAGCCGGGCGGGAATTTTTCACGCTCATGTCCGTCCTATGCCACAGGCGTCGGCAGCCTGCAAGCCTTGGCGGGAGCGGTTCGCGCCCTCTTTGTTTTTTGCGTGTTTGGGTATAAGCTGCCTCGAAAAGATCTGCTGTACGGGAGCGATCATGTCCTATCTGGTCTATGTTACCGCGCCTCATGAAGAGCTTGCCCTTGATCTTGCCCGCATGCTGGTGGAGCGGAATCTTGCCGCCGGGGTGAATATCGTGCCCGGAGCGCGCTCCATTTACCGTTGGCGCGGCCAGGTGCATGATGCCGGGGAATGCCTGCTGCTGGCCCAGGTAAGCCGCGAGGCGCTGCCAGCCTTTGAGGCCGCCGTGAAAAGCGTACACAGCTATGAGGTTCCCTGTATTGTGGCCCTGCCCATAGAGGCCGGTCATGAGCCGTACCTGCGCTGGATCAGGGAAAACAGCCGTCCGCCTTTGCCCTAGAGGCAGAGTAACTTTGAAATGCTTCATATTTCAAAGCTTTCATTCAGCCGAAAATGCAATTTTCGACTGAATCCAAGCCACGTTGTGGCGCGCTGCACTTTCGTGCAGCGTTAGAGCATGTACATTTTTTCAAGTTAAAACGGCTCTAGAAAATTTTTGTTTTGAAAACATTTGGCTGTTCCGGGCGGATTTTTTATAAAATCCGCGCCGCGAAGATTTCGGCATAACCGTGCCCCTTGCGGGTCTGGCGCGAACAGAAAGCGCGCGGAACCTGAGCAGCGGCGCAGAGCCCATTGCATCCGTTCACCCCATAACGAGAGGAACTCATGTCCATTTACGTTTCCGGTTCTCTGGCGTTTGACCGCATCATGACCTTCCCCGGCAATTTTCAGGACCATATCCTTATGGACAAGCTGCACATGATCAATGTCAGCTTTATGGTGGACGGCATGGACGAGCGCCGGGGCGGCTGCGCGGGCAATATTGCCTATTCCCTTGCCCTGCTTGAGGAAAAGCCCGTTATTGTCGCCGCCGCCGGACGCGATTTTGATTCTTACGCACAGACCCTCGCGGCCCACGGCCTGCCGCTGGACGGCATACGTCGTGCTGACGAGGTGTTCACGGCCCTGTGCTACATTACCACAGACCTGAACAGCAACCAGATTACGGGTTTTTATCCCGGGGCCATGAGCCTGCCCGCGCTTTATGATTTTCCCGCTCTTGACCCGGCAAGGGATATTGCCATCGTATCGCCCGGCAACCTGGACGACATGCGCCGGCTGCCCCGTTTTTATCGTGAAAAGGGCGTTCCCTATATCTTTGATCCCGGCCAGCAGTTGCCTGTGCTGACCGCCGAGGAGCTGCTTGACGCTATCGGGGGTTCCCTGGCCTGCATTACCAACGACTATGAGCTGAACATGATCTGCAAGGCCACGGGCAAAAGCGAAGAAGAAATTGCCGCCAGCACGCGCTGGCTTGTGACCACCCTGGGCGCAGAAGGCGCACAGGTGCGCGGCAACCACGGCGAAAACGTGCGCATTGCGCCTGTTCCCGTTGCAAGGGTGCTGGACCCC
>NZ_JBAIYW010000455.1:0-1770 GCF_036763055.1 Desulfovibrio sp. 1214_IL3152
CGCGGCACGAGGTCGCTGAAAAAGGTGAGCATGTCGCGGCGCACGTCGGGGTCTGCCCCTTCGTTGACCGTCAGGCCGCAGGTGGTGTGCGGGCAAAAAAGGGCCAGTACGCCGTTGCGCCAGCCCTTTTCAATGGAATTTCGCCGCACCAGGCCGCGTAGCTGCATTGTGATGTCGCGCATGTCGCAACGGCATGTTGTTTCAATTTCCAGATGCAGCACAGGCAGCCTCCTGCTGTCAGAAGCTCGCGAATTCCGTCAGGTCGGAACTGGCGATATAGTCCAGTTCTTCCCGCTGGTTTTCGGGGGTTTCGGTATACAAAAAGCCGAACAGGCCGTAGCGGGAATAGTCGTTCTTGCGCAGGCGCAGCACCTTTGCAAAGCGGCGGCACAGGGCCTCATAGTCAAAATCGCGTATGGTCGGGCAGTTGGCGGGTGTGTTCAGGGCCATGAGGGTATAGAGATTGCCCTCTTTGCCCTTGAGCGCCTCTTCCCAACAGGGGCGCGCGCCTTCAAGAAAGCAGCCGTAAGAGTGGAAGCCCCAGGCAAAAAGGCTCACGTCCGTGCTGCACCATCCGGCAAAGCGCAGCGGATTGAATTCTATGGGCAGAATGCGCCCGGCGGCGCTGCGGCGCAACTCCACATGCGTTGGAAAGTTCCGCAGCCCCAGAATGGCGTTGACCCTGTTGAACCAGGCTTCAAATTCAGCCAGGCGGTCGCGGATGATGGCGGCGCTTGTGTAGTACAGGCGGTCGCTCACGTCATCGGCTCCCGCAAACTCATGGCGCAGGATGTTGCAGATGACGGCGCGGCCGTTCTGGTCAAAATACACGTCCACGGCAAATTCGTCGCCCTCGATGTATTCTTCCAGCAGCCAGTCGCCGCCGTCAACCACGGACTGCGGATACTGCTCCGACCAGCGCGTGGATTCTTCGGCAATGGCGGCCTTTGCGGTCTGCCAGTCTTCCGCATTGTTGATGCGGTAAACGCCGAGGCTGAAAAAACCCACGGCGGGCTTGAGTATGCAGGGCGTGCGCAGTTCGTCGAAGGGCAGGGCCTGCATCTGCGCAAAATCAAGGCGGCGGTAGTAATAGTCCGGGTCCAGGGGGCGGAGCAGTTCGCGGGTAAGAGCCTTGTTTTTGAGTCTTTCAATGGCGCGGGCCAAAGGCTGCGCGCAATGGGCCGTTACCCAGGCAAGGGAGTTTTCCGAGCAGGTATACAGGCGGGGAGGCACGGCGTCTTCACGGTCTTGCCCTTCGCGCAGCAGGGCGGCAAAACGGTCTTCAGACACAATGTTGAGAGCGGGTATGCCCAGGACCTCAAGCTCGGCCGCGCAGTCGCGGGCCATGTCGTTGTCCAGTACGGGCTCCTGCCGGTTGGCGGCATAGGCCGCCAGTTCCGGCGAGACGTATGGTTGATCGAGAATTATCATTCACCACCCAGCACGCGGAAGTAGACCGCGGGTTCTTTGAGCAGCCCGGCGTCAAGAGTGCGCTGCAGGGCGTCGCTCATGGCCTGGGCCGTGGTTTCGTGAGTCATGAAAACAAGCGGCACGCCCTGGCCTTCATCGGACTTCTGGATGACCTGAGCCATGCTGATGCCTTCTGCGGCCATGCAGCCTGAAAGATCGCGCAGCACGCCCGGAGCGTCCTGCACCATCACGCGCACATAGTAGCACGAGCGCCATTCTTCGGGCGGCACAATGGCGGCCTTGGGCAGGTCTTTGCCCACAAATCCCGTATTGTTGGGCCGTTCATCGCGGGCCACGGCC
>NZ_JBAIYW010000560.1:0-1769 GCF_036763055.1 Desulfovibrio sp. 1214_IL3152
TCAGCGCCCACAGCGCCATTGCCCTGCTGCTCACAGACCCCGGCAGCCGCATTGCCGTCTTTTCGCAAGAAAGCCGCGCCCCCGGCATCCTGGCCGGGCAGGGAACCGGGCAACCTCTTGAAGTCAATTTTGTGCAACGCGCCACCAAGGTAAATGCGGGCGAAATACTCATCACGTCCGGCCTGGACGGCAAGTATCCCAAGGGCATTCCTGTTGCCAGGGTGCTCAGCGTGGCGCCGTCGGACTACACCCAGTTCATGGCGATCAAGGCCGAACCTCTGGTAGACCTGCACCACCTTGAAGAGGTGCTGCTGCTTGAACCCACCGGTGTGGCCCCTCCCCCGGATATGGGCGCGCCGCCCAAAGAAATTCACGGGCCGCCCACGCCCGGACGCCCCGCCCCATGATTGCCTTGCGCGACATCATCTGGTGGCTGTGTTTTCTGGCTGCGGCTGTGGGCATCCAGGCGTGGATACCGGGGCTGGACGTCATGACCGTGGGGCTGATCATTCTCTTGCAGGAGCGCGACTACAAAAACATGCTCTGGCTGCTGCCCCTCTTCATTCTGCTGCAAGAAGGCATGGGAACCCGCGTTTTCGGCGGCGTTATCGTGTGGTATATGGCCGTTATCGTGCTGTTCCGCATGGGGCGCTGGCTGTTTGAGGCAGAAAATTTTCTGTTCATTTTTTTGCTTTCGGCGTGCCTGGGCGCGGCGTATTTTGCCGTGGCCTGGCTCATGGCCCCCCTGCAGGACCTGCCCTTCAATTTTCAGGACACACTGGACAAAAGTCTGATCCAGGCCATATTTATTCCCTTTGCCTGGAAACTCCTGGTGGCGACCCGACACGGAAAGGCCCATGCTGCGGAAAATTAAAAAGAACAGCCTGTTGGGCGGCAAAGATAAAAACGCCCGCAAAGGCATACGCTCCTGGCTCAAAATCCAGGTAGAAGGCGAGCGCTACCAGCCTCCGCGTGGCGGGATCATCCTGCTGCAGATTCTGGTGGGCCTGCTGTTCTTCGTACTTGTGGTGCGCTTCTGGTATCTGCAGATGCACCGTGGCGCGGAATTCGCCCAGCAGGCGCAGAACAACCGCCTGCGCATCGAACGCATCTTCGCCCCGCGCGGGCGCATCATGGACGACAAGGGCAAGGTGCTGGCCGACAACCGCACAGCCTACGGCCTTTCCCTCGTGCGTGAAGACTGCCCGGACATACCGGCAACCCTGGCCCAGATCAGTGCGTGGTCGGGCGTTCCCCTGCCCCAGATCTGGGAAAAATTCCGGCAGGACAGGTTCAAGGTCAAATCCTTTGAACCCCTGCTCATGATCACGGACATTGATTTTGATCTGGTGGCGCGCATCGAGTCTGAAATTCATGCCTGGCCCGGCCTGGAAATTGTGGTGCGCACCAAGCGCAGCTATCCGGAAAAAGACCTGTTCGCCCACGTTCTCGGCTACGTGGCCGAAGCCAACGAGCAGGAAATGACCGCTGACAGCGCCCTGGCAATGGGCGACCTTGTGGGCAAGCAGGGCCTGGAACTGGAACTGGAAAAACAGTTGCGCGGGCGCAAGGGCCTGTATGACGTGGAAGTGGACGCCCATTCCCGCGTGCTGGGCAAATTTTTGCGTGAAGAGCCGCGCGGCGGCACGGAAATACGCCTTTCGCTGGACAGAGACCTTCAGGAAGCCGCCTGGAACGCCCTGGGCGGCGAGGCGGGCTGCGTGGTCGTTATGGAGCCGGATACGGGCAAACTGCGCGCGCTGGTCACA
>NZ_JBAIYW010000578.1:0-1768 GCF_036763055.1 Desulfovibrio sp. 1214_IL3152
GGCGGCACTGACCCCGGTGGAGGAACTGATCCTGACGACGGCACGGGGCCCGGTCAAGGAACAGGACCCGGCGGCGGCACGGGGCCCACCGCCATAGCAGCCTATGCCAGCCTGACAGAAGACGACACTGACGTTAGCGGTCAAATTCCTACCCCGCAGAATGCGGCTGGACACAACCTGTCGTTTGTGGCGCAAAACGGCATTTCTGGTCAATATGGAACATTCAGCGTTGATGCCGGCGGAGCCTACGCCTACACGTTGGACAGCGCCCTGCCGAGCGTACAGGGGCTGGCAGCAGGCCAGACGCTCACAGAAACATTCACCTACGCAATGGATGACGGTAAAGGCGGAACCATCTCCAACACGGTCACCATTACCATCCATGGTCTCAACGACGCGCCCACGGTGCCCTCTGCGGCCACCTCAATACTTGAGGATCAAGATCAAACCACAGGCACCTTGCCCACTCCCCAGGATATCGACGCTGGCGATTCTCCCCAGTATCTGGTGCAGACCAACACGCCCGGACTCTACGGCAGCCTCAGTCTCAACGCCGATGGAACCTTTATCTACACGCTGGACAACAGCCTGCCTGCCGTCCAGCAGTTGGGTGCGGGCGATTTTCTGACAGAAACGCTCACCTACACGGTGGATGACGGTCACGGAGGTACGGCTTCCGGCAGCCTTGTCATAACCATATACGGCACTAATGATGTACCCACGGTGTCGGCCGCCACAGCAACGACGGACGAAGACGGCCCTGTGCTCATGGGCGTTCTGCCGACGCCGCATGATGTGGACGCGGGGGATGTGCCGCAGTTCATACCGCAAGCAGGCAGTGTGGGGACCTATGGGGTGCTTACCCTGGATGCCCAGGGCAACTACAGCTACGTTCTGGACAGCACGCGACCGGAAGTTCAGGCGCTTAGCCAAGGTGACACGCTTACAGAACAATTTGTTTTCACCGTCACAGACGGCCAGAGCAACGTCAGCAAAACACTGACCATCACCATCAACGGAACCAACGACAATCCCACCGTGGCAGCCTCTTCAGCCTCGTTGACCGAGCATCAGGGGCTTGTGGGCGGAACCCTGCCCACTCCACATGACGTGGACGCCAATGACAGCCTCAACTTCACTGAACAGCACAACACACCCGGACAGTACGGCAGCCTCAGCGTGGATGCCGCCGGCAACTATACCTACGTATTGAACTATGCAGCGCCCGGCTTGCAAAGTTTGGCCTACGGGCAACAACTGACCGATGTTTTTACCTATACGGTGTATGATAATCACGGAGGCACGGCCACCAACACCATAACCATCACCATTCACGGCACGAACGACGCCCCGCAGGTCAGCGCTGCCGTGGCGGCCATCAATGAGGATCAGGCCGGCATCAGCGGCTCGCTTCCCACGCCTGCGGATGTGGACGCCGGGGATACGGTGAGTTTTCTGGCTCAGCCCTCCACCCCCGGCCAGTACGGCTCGTTCACCCTGCTGGCTGACGGCAGCTACAGCTACAGCCTCAACAACGCCCTGCCTGCCGTCCAGCAACTGGGCGTGGGCAGCCAGCTGAGTGAAACCTTCACCTATACTGTCACCGATCAGCACGGCGCAACAGCGTCCAACACCATAACCATCACTATCCACGGAACCAACGATGCCCCGCAGGTCAGCGCTGCCGTGGCGGCCATCAATGAGGATCAGGCCGGCATACGCGGCTCGCTTCCCACGCCTGCGGATGTGGACGCCGGGGATACGGTGA
>NZ_JBAIYW010000134.1:0-1765 GCF_036763055.1 Desulfovibrio sp. 1214_IL3152
TGGCCGGAAGCTCCTCAGCGCGCGCAACGGAGAAAGGACCTGGCCCGTGGATACGGTGACCGCAGGTCTCGCGCCCCGAAACCATAGGGCCGACCTCAAACGGAATGACCTCATCGTCCAGCAGGGCCAGAATCCAGCGCAGCGGACGGGCATAGGCCAGCGCGTGATTGCCCCAGCGCATGCGTTTGGCAAAGGGAAGCGCCGTAATGATGGCCGGACACATGACAGCCAGCAATTCCCTTGCGGGCGCACCGCCGGTACGCTTGCGCACGGCGATGTAAACGCCTTTTTCTGTCTCTTGCTGAAAAACGTCTTCCAGAGTGCAGCCATTGGTGCGGATAAAGCCTTCCAGCGCCTTGGTGGGCTTGCCCTCAGCATCATAGGCCACACGCACGGGCGGGCCGGAGACCACCTCTTCCCGCTCAATCTGCACGGGATTGAGGTTTTCAACCGTGACCACGGCGCGGCGCGGCGTGCTCATGACACGCAGGCTGCCGTATTCAAGGCCCGCTTCTTCAAAGGCGGCGGTAAAACGGGTGGAAAGTTCGGCTTCTTCGGGAGCCAGAAAACGGGAAGGCAGTTCTTCACTGCCGATTTCGAGCACAAAGGTAGCCACGGCTTTACCTCGCATCCTTTTTGAGCATGGGATAGCCCAGTTCTTCGCGCTGAGCCGCGTACAGACGGGCCACGCCCGCCGCCAGAGCCCGCACCCGGCCGATGTAGCCGGTGCGCTCCGTAATGGATATGGCCCCGCGCGCATCCAGCAGGTTAAAGGTATGCGAACACTTCAGACAATAATCGTAGGCAGGCCAGGGCAGACCCAGCGCAAGCATGGCCTTGCATTGGCCTTCAAAATCATTGAAATGGCGCAGCAGCATCCGGGCATCGCTGGCCTCGAAATTATGGCGCGACTGCTCCACCTCGTTCTGGTGGTAGATGTTGCCGTAGGTCACATCCTTGTTCCAGGCCAGATCATACACGGACTCCACGCCCTGAAGATACATGGCCAGGCGCTCAAGACCGTAGGTCAGCTCCACGCTCACCGGCGCAAGGTCAATGCCGCCCACCTGCTGGAAATAAGTGAACTGGCTCACTTCCATACCGTTGAGCCACACTTCCCAGCCAAGGCCCCAGGCCCCCAGGGTGGGCGATTCCCAGTCATCTTCCACAAAGCGGATGTCGTGCTGGGCGGGATTGATGCCCAAGGCGTTGAGGCTTTGCAGATACAGGTCCTGCACGTTGTCCGGCGAAGGCTTCATGATGACCTGAAACTGGAAATAGCGCTGCAGGCGATTGGGGTTTTCGCCATAGCGCCCGTCTGTGGGACGCCGCGAAGGCTCCACATAGGCCACGTTCCAAGGCTCGGGACCGATAACCCGCAAAAAGGTATGGGGGTTGAAAGTTCCGGCCCCGCACTCCACTCCCGAAGGCTGCTCGATAACGCAGCCCTGCCTGGCCCAGTAATTCTGTAGGGTGAGAATCACGTCCTGAAAATACATGTGTTGTCCTTTGGAAGGCTGATCAGAAGGTTTTTGCTTCCTGGCGGGGCAACGGCATGAACGGCGGACGCTGCGGCGAAAAACCCGCGCCCGGCCCTGCCGTTACGGCGACAGAAGGCAAAAACCAGCTGACCAGCGGCTCCTTTTTAGAGCATTGCAACTTTGAGAATGTATATTACCAAAGCTTGTAAGACGCCCACTTCGGCCTGTACCCGCGCAGGTACCCCGCACTTGCGCCTTGGTGGCGGACGCCTGCGCGCGCAGCC
>NZ_JBAIYW010000005.1:0-1765 GCF_036763055.1 Desulfovibrio sp. 1214_IL3152
CGACGGCACGCCCCTGCCAGTGCAGCTTACAGCGGCCCTTCTGCGCTGCCTTTCTGACGACGGCCTGCTGAAAGACGAAAGCTCGCCCGAGCTTTACCGCCTGCGCGGCGAACTGCGCCGTCTGCATCAGAGCTGCATGCGCAAGGTCAAGGACTATGCCTTGCAGTACAACATGCTTGCCTATCTGCAGGACGAATTCATGACCCTTTCGTCCGACCGTTACGTGCTGCCCCTCAAGGCCAACTTCAAGGGACGCATGCAGGGTATTATTCACGACTGGTCGCAGACAGGCGAAACCTGCTATTTTGAACCCATGTTTCTGGTGGAGATCAACAACCGCCTTCAGGAACTGAAACGCGAAGAACGCGAAGAAGAACGCAAGGTTCTGCAATATCTGCGCAGTCTGCTCGAAGCGGAACTGCCCGGCGCGCAGGCCGCTCTTGAACTGCTGGCCCAGCTTGACCTTCTGCAGGCCAAGCGGCGTTTGGCAACCCTTTTTGACGGTCGCTGCCTGTCGCTGACCCCAGTGGCCGAAGGCATACAGTTGCTCGATGCCCGCCACCCCCTGCTTTTGCTCAACAGGGTCAAAAATGCGGACACTTCTGCCGCAGACTCCACGCAGGACAAAAAAGCCGCCGCACGGGCTGCGGCTGCCGTAAAACCGCTCGATATCGTGCTGCGCCCCGGCGAACGCGCCCTGATCATCACGGGCGGCAATGCTGGCGGAAAAACGGTCTGCCTGAAAACCCTCGGCCTTATCGCCGCCATGACTCTCAGCGGCCTGCCGGTTCCCGTGGGGGCCGGTTCCCATTTGCCCTGGTTCAGCCGCATGGATGCCTTTATTGGTGATGAGCAGAGTCTTGCGGACAATGTGTCCACCTTTACGGCGCAAATCGAGCACCTTGCCAAAGCCTGGAAGCATCTTGACGCCAGCGGCGTGGTGCTGCTGGACGAGTTTGGCGCGGGAACAGACCCGGCTCAGGGCGCTGCTCTGGCTCAGGCGGTACTTGACGAATTGCTCGACAAGCATACCTTTGTTCTGGCAGCCACGCATTTTCCCGCGCTCAAGAGCTACGCCCTCACCAGGGAGGGAGCGCGCGCGGCCTCAATGCTGTTTGATCCCCAAAGCAAAAAACCCCTGTTCCGGCTGGCCTATGATCAGGTGGGGGCCAGTCAGGCGCTGGATGTGGCACGCGAACACGGCCTGCCCGAAAGCATTGTACGCCGGGCAGAACACTATCTTTTGCAGGACGGGCAAGACGCCACGGCCCTGCTTTCCCGGCTCAACGATCTGGCTGCAAAGCGCGAGGAAGAACTGGCGGTTTTGCGGCAGGAGCAGGACAAGACCCGGGCTGCCGCCAGGCATGAGCGCGAAAAGCTGGAAAAAGAGCGGCTGCGCCTGCACGACGAAGTGCGGAGCAAGGCGTCCGAACTCATGCGAGCCTGGAAAGAAGGCCGCGCAACCCACAAGCAGGCCCTGAAAGAAATGTCCCGCCTGCGGGCTTCGCTTGTTCCGGCTGACGCGGCGGATCAAAACGGCTCGGTTCTGCCCAGCCCTGAGCATTTTGTGATTGGTCAGCAGGTTTTTCACACTGTTTTCAATAAACGCGGCGTGGTCACTGATGTGGACGAGCGTCGCGGCCGGGTACGCCTGGACATGAACGGCGTAAACCTGTGGGCCGAAATGAAAGCCCTGCGCCTGCACGGCAGCCAGGGAACCCCGCAGTCCCTGGGCAGGCCTTCTTCCATTCTGGCCGCAGCGCAC
>NZ_JBAIYW010000202.1:0-1733 GCF_036763055.1 Desulfovibrio sp. 1214_IL3152
CGCGAGCAGTCCATGAGCCTGGGCGCCAAGCCCTTTGACGTGGGCGTGCCTGCCGAGGTTGCCATCGGCGAGGGCGGCTATGCCCAGCGCCTGAGCGACGAGTGGCTGAACAAGGAACGTGAGGCTCTGAAGCCGTTGGTGAAGGACGCCGACATCATCATTCTTTCGGCCCTGATCCCCGGCAAGCTGGCCCCGATCCTGATCACCGACGAAATGGTGGCCTCCATGGCTCCCGGTTCCAGCATTGTGGACATTTCCATTGACCAGGGCGGCAACTGCGCGTTGACCGAAGCCGGTGAAGTGGTGGTCAAGCACGGCGTGACCATCGACGGCACCAAGAACATCCCCGGCATGATGCCCACAAGCTCCACGTGGATGTTTGCCAACAACGTGTTCCAGCTGCTTTCGTTCCTGGCTCAGGACGGCAAGATCGTGCTGGACAGGACCGACCCCATCATCGAATCCACGCTGAGCACCATTGACAAGCAGATTGTCCATCGGGGCGCGCGTGAAGCAATGGGCCTTTAATCATTAAAGAACGCCGGGCGCGGCCTGTTCCGCGCCCGGCGTTCCGGCATACAGGCCGGGAAAAATATTATTCAAGGAAGACATATGACCCCACTTACCCTGCTGGCGGTGTTTGTAGCGGCGACGCTGCTTGGCTACAAGATCATCAGCCATGTGCCGAGCCTTTTGCATACCCCCCTGATGTCGGCCATGAACGCCCTTTCGGGCGTCATCATTCTTGGTGCGGTAACCGCGACCCATCTTGCCGGTTCGACCTTTTTCACGCTTCTGGGGGCTCTTGCCGTGGCAATGGCTATTGTCAACGTTTTCGGCGGATTCGACATCACCAATAAAATGCTCCGCTTGGTCGCCGGGAAAAAGAAGTAGCCCTTCTCTGACCTCTGCATCAACCATAAACCGGAAGAAAGGGTTGCTGTGAAATGAATGCGATAACCTACAACATCATAGCCGGAATTCTTGTGGCGTCAGTGCTGTTCGGCCTGCGCCTCATGAACAGGGTTCCCACTGCGGTCAGGGGCAACCTTTTTTGCGCCTCTGCCATGGGTCTGGCAATTCTTGTGACCATGTTCAAGGACGGTTCGCTGACCTCGCTTTCGCTGTGGCTCGCCATTGCCGTGGGCATGAGCCTGGGCCTTACCCTGTCCAACAAGGTCAAGATGATCCAGATGCCGCAGATGGTGGCTTTTCTGCACGGCATCGGCGGCGGCGCGGCGGCCATTGTGAGCTTTCTTGTGCTCACCGACACGGGCGCGCCCTCGGCCTTTGAACGCGGCAGCGCCTGCCTGGCGCTTGCCATGGGCATGACCACCATTGCCGGTTCCTTTGTGGCTGCGGGCAAACTGCATCAGATTCTGCCGCAAAAGCCCATCATTCTGCCCGACCATACCAAGATCATCCTGTCCATTCTTGGACTTATGGGCTTTTCCGTGCTTATGGGCACGGCCTTTCCGCAGTTTCTGTTCGGCTTCTTCATCTTTTTGATGTTTGTCACCGGCACGGCCTTCGGCATCGGCTTTACCATCCGCGTGGGCGGGGCCGACATGCCCATCACCATCTCGCTGCTGAACTCCATGGGCGGCGTGTGTGCCGCCATTGCGGGCTTTGCGGTCAATGATCCCCTGCTTGTGGCTATCGGCGGCATCATCGGCTCGTCCGGCTACCTGCTGACGCGCATCATGTGCCGCGCCATGAACCGCAAGCTGCTC
>NZ_JBAIYW010000061.1:0-1753 GCF_036763055.1 Desulfovibrio sp. 1214_IL3152
CGAGCTGTTCGGCCAGAGCGGCTCCAAAACCGGCTCCCTGCCCGGCGGGCCTGTGGGCCGCACCGGCGGACTGCTCCTGCTGGCGCAGCAGGGCTGCCAGTTGTTCGTTATTGATCTTCATGTCGCCTCCAGGGTTGGCGTTCCGCATTTTGTCGCATTTTATGCAAAAACACTGCCAAGGCTCTTTCAGCCGTAACTGGCCGTTTTTGCGGCATGCCCCTGCACGGGAAGAGGAAATTTTTTCCGCACACCAAACATATGCCCTGCGAAATGTCTTGTCTATTGCTGTAAAAAAACCTAAAATTTCACAAAGATCACCACCAGCAGTCCTAAAACCGTCGCACGGCGGCAAAACGTGGTTGTGGAAACTGTACCTTTACTAACCCTAGCATCCTCCCACGGGGAACAGGAGCTTGCCATGAAGGAAATCAAAAAGATTCTTTGTGCGGTAGACCTCTCCGAACACAGCAAGGATGTGGCCGAATATGCAGTTCTGCTTGCAAAAGGATTCAACGCAAGCGTTGTAGTTGTTTATACCGCGCCTTCGCTGAGCCAGTATGTGGGCTTTCATGTGCCCCCCAACACCATTGAGAACTTTGTGGGCGAAATAGTGTCCGGCGCAGAAAAATCCATGGAATCTTTCGTAGCCGAAAATTTCGCCGGGGTCGAATCCACAGGCAAGGTTCTCATCGGCTACGCCGCTGAAGAAATCCTGGCCCACGCGCATGAGGAAAAAGTGGACGTCATTGTTATGGGAACCCACGGACGCAAGGGCATTGACCGCATTCTTTTTGGCTCCGTAGCCGAAAAGGTGGTAAAAAACGCCGACATGCCCGTGCTGACAGTGCGCCCCAGCTAGGCAGCCCAAGCCTTTACCCGCCTTCACGCAGAAGGCGTGGACAAAAGGCAGTGCTGCGCACCCCTGCCGCAGAATGTCACACCCGGGCCGCGTCTCCATCAGGGAGCGCGGCCCGAAACAGAAATACGGGCCGCCTTGTTTTTGGTCCCATAAGATCCGCCAGGCAGAAAGGCGGATTTTTACCGGAAAAGCCCCAGGCCAGACAGCAAGGCACACAAAAAGCATGAACGGATACAGCGGCAGTCTTGCCCGGATTTCACACATTATCCCCAATGCTCTTCAGCCCCAAACGCTTGTTGCCGGTCAGTCCCGCAGCCGGTAATGGAGAAAGCATGTTTCAGATCAGCGTGCGGCAGGAAATTCTTGCCCTCAAAGCCTATGTTCCCGGCCTGTCCATTGCGGAAATCCAGCAAAAATACGGCCTCGCCCAGGTCATCAAAATGGCCAGCAATGAAAACCCTCTGGGTATGCCCCCTCTGGCGGTGGAAGCTGTGCGCCGTCATGCCGACATGGGTTTTCGCTATCCGCAGGGCGGCAACCCCCGCCTGGTGGAAGCGCTGGCCCGCAGGCACGGCCTTGAGCCTGCCCGCGTGGTCGTGGGCAACGGCTCGGACGAGATCATCGACCTGCTTATCCGCATCATGGCCGAGCCGGGTGTACACAATATTGTGTGTTTTGAGCCATGCTTCAGCATTTACCCCATTCAGGGACGCATCGGCGGCGTTGAGGTGCGGCGACAGCCCCTTAACGATGATTTTTCCTTTGACTTCAATGCGCTGCTCTCACATGTGGACGGCAACACACGCCTTGTGTTCGTGACCACGCCGGACAATCCCTCGGGGTACTGCCCCCCGCGTGAGGCCGTGGCCCAACTGGCCCGCCGTCTGGCGGACA
>NZ_JBAIYW010000074.1:0-1741 GCF_036763055.1 Desulfovibrio sp. 1214_IL3152
GCCGTCAAAAGCGCTGGCTCCCCCGCGCCCCGGCGCGGCGGTAAGGCCCCTGCTCAAAAGCAGGACGCGGATCCCGCAGACACGCGGGCAAAGAACAGTAAGAAAACCGGAACCGCCGGTGAAAAGCACGAAAAAAAGCCCGCCACGTTGCGCAAAAGCCGCAAAAACGCATGACAAGGCCGCGCAGCACGGCTTCACGACCTTCATGACAAGGAGATGGCATGAATTTCAACTCGTCCGTGGTAACCCTGTTTGAAGTAAGCTGGGAGGTCTGCAACAAGGTGGGGGGCATCCACTCTGTTGTCACCAGCAAGGCCCTCCAGGCCGTGGAGCATTTCGGCGAGGACTATTTTCTTCTGGGTCCGGCGCTCAAGAACAATCCCGGCTTTGAAGAAACAGACGAGCACGCCTGGGATTCGCTGCGCATGGGCCTTGCCACGCGCGACCTCAAATGCCGCCTGGGCCGGTGGAACATCCCCGGACGCCCCAAGGTGATACTGGTGGAATTTGACAAGCGCTATTCCAGCAATCAGCTGCTGTTTGAAATGTGGAAAAATTACGGGGTGGACTCGCTCTCCGGCGGATGGGACTACATTGAGCCGGTCATGTTTGCCACGGCTTGCGGCGAAGTCATTGCGGCCATCCACGAAAGCCGGGTGGAGCCTATGCAGGGCCGCAGCGTGGCCCTGTTTCACGAGTGGATGTGCGGCGCGGGCCTGCTCACGGTGAAAAAACTCACCCCCGAAGTGGGTACGGTCTTCACCACCCACGCCACCACCCTGGGCCGCGCAATGGCAGGCACAGGGCGCGACATCTATACCAATATGCGCAACATCCACCCCGCCAATGAGGCCGCCGCCCTGAACATCACGGCCAAATGGTCCATTGAAAGCGCCGCCGCACGCGAGGCGGACGCCTTCACCACCGTCAGCCCCATCACGGGCGAAGAATCCACGGTCTTCCTGGGCCGCCAGCCTGACGTCATCACCACCAACGGCCTCGACCTGCGGGTCATACCGGACTATACCGAGGACCGTGCGGTTCCCTCGGCCACGCGCACCAGAATTATGGCTACGGCGAGCCGCTTCCTGCGCGGTTCCCTGCCGGAGCATACGCGCATTTTCGCCATTTCCGGCCGATACGAAATGCACAACAAGGGCGTGGACATTTTTCTTGAAGCGCTGGCCCGCGCCGACCGCAACCTTGCCGGCACAAACAGTTCCATCCTTGCCCTGTGCCTTGTGATGGGCGGACATACGGGCGTCAACGCGGCGGCGGTTTCCGGCAATCCCGACGACACGGACAACGGCCTGCCCTTCATCTGCACCCACCGGGTGTGGAATGCCCCGCAAGACCCCATCATCAACGCCTGCCGCCGCCTGGGACTCGACAACCGCGCGGAAAGGCGCGTCAAGATCATCTTTGTACCCGCCATGCTCGACGGCCATGACGGCTTTTTCGACATTCCCTATGAAGAAGTGCTGGCCGCCTGCGATATGGGCTTTTTTCCCTCATGGTATGAACCGTGGGGCTACACGCCGCAGGAAAGCGCGGCCTGGGCCGTACCCACCCTGACCACCGACCTTTCGGGCTTCGGCATGTGGGCGCGGGAACAGATGAAAGAAGAAAGCATGGACCGCACGGGCGTCTGCGTCATGCCGCGACGCGGCATGAGCTTTGACCAGAGCGTTGACCGCCTGCACGAAAGGGTGCTCGGGGCCGCCGCCTGCCCGGATGGTGA
>NZ_JBAIYW010000545.1:0-1730 GCF_036763055.1 Desulfovibrio sp. 1214_IL3152
AGAGCCCGCGGCCATGATCCTGGCTCCGTGCTCTATGGGCACTCTCGGGGCCATAGCCTCCGGGGCCACAGGCAATCTTGTGCAGCGCTCGGCCGATGTGGCCCTCAAGGAACGCCTGCCACTGGTGCTGGTTCCGCGGGAAAGCCCGCTTTCGGCCATTCACCTGCGCAACATGCTGACCCTGCGGGAAGCCGGAGCGGTGATCATGCCCCTCTGCCCGGGTTTTTATCTTAAACCGCAAAATCTGGATGACCTGCTGCTGCAACTGTGCGGCAGAATTTTCGATCAGGTGGGCCTGCCGCACGACATGGGACGATGGCCGGGCTAGTTACGGCATTTTCGCCTTGAGGGAGGCTGTCATCCGGCAGGCGCAGGCGCCACATTTTCCCGTCGTCGCAACATTCCGGGCAGACCCGTGCAGGAAAGCAGCGCCTGCAGACGCTGCTTTCGGGCGCAGAAGCTGCAAACAACACTGTCCCGGCAAACAGGACAGAAATGACGTCAAAGACAACAGCAAGGGAGGCGCGCATGAGCGATATCACCTGGTTTGGACATTCGGCCTTCAAGATCAGCAACCATGACGTGCATGTGGTTATTGATCCTTTTCTGGCGCCGCAATACGGCTTCAGCGTGGACGATGTGGGCCGCGCTGACCTTGTGCTTCTGACCCACGACCACGGCGACCATGTGGGCGAAGCCGTGGCCATATGCCAAAAAACCGGGGGCATGCTCGGGGCCATTGTGGGTACGGCGCAAAAGGCCGCCGCCGGGCTGCCCGACAGCCAGATACTGAACGGCATCGGTTTCAACATGGGCGGTACTCTCACCTGCAAAGGCGCAAGCATCACCATGACCCAGGCTTTCCATACCACAGATTCGGGCTGTCCGGCGGGCTACATCGTGCGCATGCCCGATGGCCTCACCGTTTATCACTCCGGCGACACCTGCGTTTTCGGCGACATGGCCTTGTGGGGGCAGCTTTACTCCATTGATGTAGCCCTGCTGCCCATTGGCGGCGTTTTCACCATGGATGCGCCGCAGGCGGCCCTGGCCTGCAAACTGCTCAATTGCAAGCACGTGATCCCCATGCACTGGGGAACTTTTCCTGTTCTGGCGCAAAACACCCGTGACTTTGAAAAAGAGCTGGCAAAGCAGGACCTGCCCTGCTCCTGCGTAGTTATGGCCCCGGGGCAGACACGCGCCTTTTCTTCGGGACGCTGAGCCGCCATACACGCTGCCTGAGAGAACACAAAAAAACAAGGCCAGTCCGCCAAATGGCGAGCCGGCCTTGTCTGATTTTTATAGCCGCGCAGCACTCCCCTGCCGCAGGGCCGTTCCGGGCAAACGCCCTCCACCACCTGTTTTCAGCCCTACCTCGAAATGAGCGAAAGCGCCATCTGGGGCATGCTGTTGGCCTGCGAAAGCATGGCAACAGCGGACTGGGTGAGGATCTGGTTGCGCACGAACGCCGTCATTTCCGTGGCCACGTCCACGTCGGAAATGCGGGATTCGGCCGCCTGCAGGTTCTGCGTCTGGGTCGTCAGGTTGGAAATGGTGTTTTCCAGCCTGTTCTGCAATGCGCCAAGGTGTGCGCGGATCTTGTCCTTGGAAACCACGGCATTGTTCAGCCCCACAAGAGCCTTCTGCGCCGCTTCCTGGGTGGAAACAGTACGGGCGTCAGCCTCGTCGGTGAAAGCCTTAGCCTGATTGCCCACACCCAGGGCCGAGGC
>NZ_JBAIYW010000356.1:0-1730 GCF_036763055.1 Desulfovibrio sp. 1214_IL3152
TTCCCAGGCGTTGCCCGGGGCCGGGCTGGCGGCGCGCACACGGCTGACGCGGCGTTCGCTGTTGGTGAATGTGCCGTCTTTTTCACCCCAGGCAGCGGCGGGCAAGATTACATGCGCGAATCTGCTTGTTTCATTGGGAAAAATGTCCTGAACCACCAGAAATTCGGCAGCGGCGAGGCAGCTTTCCACATGGCTGATATCGGGTTCGGTATTGGCGAGATTTTCACCAAAAATATACATTGCCTTGATTTTTTTTGATTTAAGCCCGTCCAGCATGTCGGGCATCATGATGCCCGGCTCCGCAGGCAGGGAGACCCCCCAGAAGCGCTCCAGATGCTCTCTGGCCGCCGGGTCTGCTACTTTGCCGTAGCCGGGATAGGTATCGGGCAGAGCGCCCATATCGCACGAACCCTGCACGTTGTTCTGCCCGCGCAAGGGGTTTACCCCACCCAGGGGTTTGCCCACATTGCCCAGAAGCATTTGCAGCGCGGCGCAGGCCAGCACGTTGTTGACGCCGCTGGTGTGCTCCGTGATGCCGAGGGTGTAGGCCAGCATGGCGGGCCTGACCGAGGCAAGGTCGCGCGCGGTCTGCCTGATGGTTTCCGCATCAATGCCGCATATGGGAGCCGCGCTTTCGGGCGTGCAGTTTGCCACATGGGCGCGCAGCTCTTCAAAGCCCAGCGTGTGCCGCGCCACATAATGCCTGTCATGCAGGTTTTCCTTGATGAGCACGTGCATGATGGCGTTGAGCAGGGCAATGTCCGATCCCACCCGCAATTGCAGATGGGTTTCCGCCTCCTTGGCGATGCCGGTGCGGCGCGGGTCGGCCACAATAAGGCGGCAACCCTTGCGCACAGCCTGTTTGACAAGGGTTCCGGCCACGGGATGCGCCTCCGTGATATTGGAACCGATGAGAAAGATCATTTTGGCCTCGCCCATGTGGGCAAAGCTGTTGGTCATAGCCCCGGAACCGAACGATGCGGCCAGACCGGCCACAGTGGGGGCGTGTCAGGTACGCGCGCAGTGATCAATATTATTGGTCTTGAACACCGCGCGAAAGAGTTTTTGCATCTGGTAGTTGTCTTCGTTGATGCTGCGGGCGCAGGCCACGCCTGCCACGGAGTCGGGACCGTGTTTTTCGATGGCAGCGGAAAACCTGGCCGCAATGAGATCCAGGGCCTCGTCCCATGAGGCGGTTCTGAACGAACCGTCCCGCTGCCGGATAAGCGGGTCGGTGAGCCGGTCTTTACTGTAGATGAAATCGTAGCCGAAGCGGCCCTTGACGCACAGGCTGCCCTTGTTGGGCAGTGCGTTTTCAACGCCGTTGACCTCGATGATGCGGCCGTCCCTGACGGAAAGGTTCAACTGGCAGCCCACGCCACAGTAGGGACAGGTTGTGCGCACGCTGTCCACCTTGTCTTCGCGGGTGGCAAGGCCATAGGATTTTTTGGCGGTCAGCGCTCCGGTGGGGCATGCCTGCACGCATTCCCCGCAGTGGGTACAGCGGTCATAGTCCACCAGCGGCCACCATGCGTCTTTTTCAGACCGGCGGCCGAATTGGGGCGGAATGGCGTCGTTCACCTGCACGGCGGAACAGACCGATGCGCAGCGCCCGCACTGTACGCAGCGGCTGAAGTCGCGCGTGATCATCGGGTGATCGTTATCCAGAGGAAAACTGCCCGGCTCGGGAATCAGGTCTTTGACAGGGACGTTGCATTTCATGACCAGAA
>NZ_JBAIYW010000131.1:0-1729 GCF_036763055.1 Desulfovibrio sp. 1214_IL3152
TGTTGCTGCCGCTGCGGAGACGCCGCCTGACGTGGAGCCGGTCGTTCCCATTGTCAATGTGGAGTCCGGCCTTGCCACTGTGGGGAATAACAGAACACTGTATTTTGAGCTCCTTCAGCGTTTTGTGGATCACTATGGCGACAGTCCCGCCCGTTTGCGCAGGATGCTCGAAAGCGGCAACCTCAAAGGGGCCGCGCGCATGGCGCACACGGTCAAGGGGGTGGCCGCCAACCTGGGAGTGGAGCGCATCTGCGATCTGACCCGCATGCTGGAAGAGTTTTTGCCCCACAGTCTGCCTGAGCACGCCGTGCTTGACGCTTTTGAAACGGAGATGGGGCGGGTGCTCGACTATGTGCGGAGCATGGAGCAGCATGCCTGCCGTACGGCCAGCGGTTCCGGGCATCTGGCGGAAGAGCACCGCGAGGCCCTGCTGGCCTTTCTGGATGATCTGCCCCGGCGTATGGAAACGGACTGGGGGGCAGTGGAAAGCTCGATGGAAAAGCTCTCGCTGCTGGCAGACGGCACTCCCCACGCCGAGGAGATCGCCGCCATATTGACGGCGGTCAAGGATTTTGACATGGCCGGGGCGCCTTGCCGACAGTCTGCGCGACTGTCTGCTGCGTGAGTCCGTCACGGAGGCGTAGTACATCCCGACGGCTGCTCCGGGGTGTGGATAAAACGGCGTCCCAGCCGCGAGCGCGCCCTTTTGTCCGCCGTGACATTGCCGATAAGGATTACAGATTCGTTATCCGCCTATTGATGGAGGTTTAGATATGAGCACTGCCACACCGGAAGGCGCCCTGCTTGAGCACCCGGGTGAAGACGAACACGAGGGCGACAGGCTGCAGCTTGTCACCTTTCGTATTGCCGAAGAAGAGTTCGGGGTGGATATCCTTTCCGTCCAGGAAATTATCCGGCCCATGCAGATAACTATGGTTCCGCATGCGGCGCGCTTTATAGAGGGCGTCATCAACCTGCGCGGCAAGGTTATTCCTGTCGTCAACATGCGCACCCGCTTCAATATGCCCGTGATGGAGCACAATGCCGAAACGCGCATTGTGGTGATGGAATTCAACCAGAAAATCGTGGGTTTTCTGGTTGACGGCGTTTCAGAAGTGCTGCGCATTCCTGCTTCCACGGTGGAACCTGCCCCGCCCGTTGTGTGCGGCATCGGCTCGGAGTATATCCGGGGGGTGGGAAAGCTCGACGACCGCCTGCTCATTCTGCTTGACCTCGATACATTATTGAGCGACATGAACGCCGAAGCAGGCTAGAGCGGCCGTTTGCTCTGCTGTGTGCCGTAACGGGCGAAGTTAACATGAGATATATGCTCTCGGTGTGAGCGTGTCCCGTGGCGTTTGCGCCGTGCTTTCTTTGCCTTTGTGCCGGTTGCGGCAGGGGCGGCTGTTTTTGCATGTTCTTGTCCGTGCCTCCACCGGACGAATCCGCCATTGCAGCGGTGTGCCGGGGGGCGTGGACGCGAGCATGCATGACGTTCGGCAAGTGGAATACGTAAATGTTTCACAAGGTTTTTTACGAAAATCCGTGCCGCGGGGCAGGTGCGGGCAGACTTTGCCGGCCTTCGGGCCGATCACTGGCTACCCCGCATCTTGTCGGCGGTATGTAACTGGAAACCTGCCCGCGCAGGTTCTGTAAAAATTGTCTTTTGCCCTGTTTGAAGCCGGAACCGCAGCGCTTCCGGCCCACAGGCGCATTGCGCCGCGCCGCA
>NZ_JBAIYW010000347.1:0-1719 GCF_036763055.1 Desulfovibrio sp. 1214_IL3152
CCGTGCGGGTGGGCATTCCCGCCGGGGTATTCAACGTCATCACGGGCAATGCCGGGGCCATCGGCTCGGTCATTGCCTCAAGCCCGCTTGTGCGCAAACTCAGCTTCACAGGCTCCACGCCTGTGGGCAAAAAGCTCGCCGCCCAGTGCGGCCCCACCCTCAAGCGCCTTTCTCTGGAACTGGGCGGCAATGCGCCGTTTATCGTCTTTGATGATGCGGACCTGGATCAGGCCGCGGGCATGGCCCTGAGCAACAAGTTCCGTAACGCCGGTCAAACCTGCATCTGCGCCAACCGTTTTCTGGTGCACAAGGATGTTCTTGATGCCTTTGTGCGTCGTCTGCTGCACGGCATACGCAAGCTGCATGTGGGAGACGGGCTGAAGGCCGACACCACAATGGGGCCGCTCATCAACGCCGAGGCCGTGGCGCATGTGGACGCGCTTGTGCGCGACGCCCAGGAAAAAGGCGCGTGCCGCGTCACAGGCGGGCAGCCGCACAGCCTTGGGGGAAATTTTTATGAACCCACGCTGCTCACGGGCTTGCGCCCCGACATGCGCCTTTTTCATGAGGAAATATTCGGCCCCGTAGCCGCCGTCATGTCTTTTGAAAGTGAAGAAGAAGCCATAAGCCTTGCCAATGACACGGAATACGGCCTGGCGTCCTACGTCTGCACAAGGGATATGGGGCGCGTGTGGCGGCTCTGGCAGGGTTTGCGTTTCGGTATGGTCGGCGTCAATGATGCGGGGCTGGCCTCGGCGGAAACGCCTTTCGGCGGCGTCAAGGGCAGCGGCCTCGGACGCGAGGGCGGCCGGGAAGGTCTGCTGGAATATATGGAAACACATTACGCTTTGCTGGGCGGTCTTGCCCAGGCATAATCCGGTCTGTATTTATTTTCACATTACATTTGGCCTCTCTGCCCCGTGAGGGAACTTCCACGGGGCAGAGGACGGCCGCCGGCGGAGGGAATCTGCGGAAAGGGTCTTTCAAAAAAGCCATAAATGTGCTCTAAAGAGTCCATAGACTATGTTATAAAATGTTTTGATAGGGCGGCAGCGCGCGGAGACACCGGGTACTCAGGCCCGTCTTGCCCTGGTCGCAGGGTTCGCAGCTTTTTTCTGAGACGCTAAATTCCGGGAGCAGCCATGAGCATACGACACCCCATCGCAGCAGGACGTTTTTATCCTGCTGACGCCGAACAACTGAAAAAAGAAATCCGTTCGTGGTTCATGTCCGGGGGGGTGCCTGAAAATCTTGTCCCCGGTGAAATACCGCGTGAGGCAAACGCACGCTTGCTTGGGCTCATGTTGCCCCACGCGGGTTATGTTTACTGTGGACGTGTTATTGGCGGCACTTTGGCGAGCACCTGGGATGGCTCCACCGCCGGAGCCAATCTGCCCCAGCGGCTTTTTATCCTGTGTCCGAACCATACCGGGCAGGGGCGGACGCTGGGCGTCTGGACCGACGGCCACTGGCTGACCCCTCTGGGGCCGATGGCGGTGGACGTGGAACTGGGGCTGGCGCTGGTGCAGGCTGCCGGAGGTTTTGCCGAAGACGAGCTTTGCCATGTGAGCGAGCACTCCATTGAGGTGCTGCTGCCCTTTTTGCAAAGCCTGCCGTTGTCCCGCGCGCAGTCTGTGCGCAGCATTGTGCCTGTATGCGTAGGCACGCGCAGGCCCGATGCCTTGCGAGCCGCAGGACTTGCGCTGAGATCGGAAGAGC
>NZ_JBAIYW010000321.1:0-1714 GCF_036763055.1 Desulfovibrio sp. 1214_IL3152
GCCTCTTGCGCCCAGGGACCAAGGCGTTCGGCCACAAAGTCAAGCAGGGTCTGCATACGATGCCCGTAGGTATGGTCGCGCAACACCCGCGCACGTGCGCGGCTTGCGTAGGCGGCCCGCTCTTCGGGGTGGGCAAGAAAATACTCTATTTTTGCATAAAATTCTTCAATGCACGCAAAGGTAACTAACTCGTCCGGCGCAAAAAGTTCCGGCAGCAGGCTGCGCTCGTCCAGCAACTGAAAAGCGTTCATGGCGGCCAGTTCAAAGGTGCGCGGATTGACGAAATCGCCACGGCTCACCAGTTCCGCTGTTTGCAGGCTGGAGTGCAGGTTAAGATTGACCTTGGTGGCATTGTATATCCGCACACTCTCTTCTTCACCGATGCGCGCGCCGCCGCGCTGCACATGGGCCGCCAGCAGCCCCTCTCCGTCCCAGTCCGATCCCCATATCTTCAGGTCGCGCCCCGCCAGAGGACGAAAGGCCAGCCTGCGGTTAGGATAACCTGCCCCAAGAAAGCCCAGATCCGCGCCGTATTCGCGTCGTTGCTCCGGTGTCAGCTCTGTGGGGGCATGAAAATCCGGCTGCGCGGCAAGGGGCAGATACAGAAAGTTTTTTTGCCCTGCCGCGGCCAGAAGGTCCATGAAGGGCTGCTTCTGTATGATGGCAAACACGTCATACAACGGTGCATAGGCCCGCCAGTACTGAAACACGCTGTGGTCTTCCACAAACCACATGGCCGTGCGCACCCCGGCACGGCGCAAGCGCTGCAAAAGACCGCGCCCCAAAGGAGCCTGGGCCATAGCCAGCACCAGATGCGGCTCCTGCGCCTGCACCTGCGCCCAGATGGCCTGACCCACCACCTGAAGAAAAGAGTTCTCCAGTTGCGCTGTCTGCGCCGGAGGCAGGCCAAGCGCCTGCAAACCCGTAAAGGCCGAAAACATGAGCGGGGCCTCAAAGGCGCGCACATTATGGCCCATCTGTTCAAGAGCGCGCGCGCAGTACCTGCCCACGGGCAACGAACCGCCGTACATGGGCAAAACAACCAGTATTCTCAGAGGAGCCGTGGACATCAGTGTGTTCTCCACATCAGCGGTATAGTTGCGGCGGCAGCATCCAGTCCGTATCACCGCACAGCCATTGGTCAATTTCTTCGTCACCGGCCGCGCCCGGAGAGCATCCCACTGCGCTACCAGCCATGACAGGGGACGGCACAGAAGCCGGACATGGCCGGGGCAGCCGCAAAAAAGAGGCAAGATATTCCCGCACCCGCATGCGCTTGGCGGCATGCGGGTCTTGCCCCGATTCCAGACACAACACCGTGCCAAGGTTATCCACATGACTGCGCCACAACTGTAAGCCGTCGGGAAGTGCCGCACGCCGCGCATCCCCGGTGAGGGCAAGCGTCAGTGAGCGCAGCAGATCCTGACCACGGAAAGGCTCAAGGCAGGCCACATCATAAGGGCATGGAGCTGTTTCCAGACAGGGAGCGCATGCCCGCGACGCCTGCCAGACAAGATGCCCCTGCCCGTAAGGCCCGGTTTCATGCGCCAGGGCTGAGGACAGAAAAAAAGCCAGCACAGGCACGCCGAGCCGCGCGGCCAGATGCATGGTTCCCGTATCCGGCGTAATCATGGCGTCCAGCCCCTGCACGGCGTCCACAAGTCCGGGCCAGCCGGTTTTCCCGCTCAGGTCTTCCACCCTGTCCTGCATTTTT
>NZ_JBAIYW010000129.1:0-1708 GCF_036763055.1 Desulfovibrio sp. 1214_IL3152
GCGTGCACCAGATGTTTTGAACACTCCTGCGGTTGTCGAAGTTTCAAAGCCGCCAGGAAACAACAGCGAGACTTTGCCGCTTTTCCTACGCTCACCATCCCCTTGCACGTCTCCCACGCCGAGAGAGTCGAATCCCGCCGCCTCGGCATACATGCCGCGCACATCAGGCATGCGGAGCGTACCTGCGCCCAAATCCTGCACATAGTAAGGAGCGCCGCCGATGCCATCCCATCCTACAGTAGTCCCATCAGCGTTGGTATGCCATATCGCTTGCGTCATTGCTTGCCACTCGGCTTCAGTTTTGAGCAGCAGTTGTCCGTCGGCTGTTTGCAAATACTGCCAAATCGGCCATTCTGTAATGTTTTTTCCTTGATAGACACCACTAATAACCCCGCCTTGAAGTGGTGCGAAGCCGGGCTTGAGTATTGGGTGCCGGAAATAGTAAAACTCGCCAAGGTCATATTTGTCGCTTTGCACGACTGATATTTTGCCCATAGCGTCAATTTTGATGGTCACGCCGTCAGGGTTTACAAGCCCGTTGACGCCCACCTTGGCAATGCCTGTCTTGTCTGCAATCAGCCGTTGGATGGCCGCCAGCACCTGGGCGTTGTTGGCCTTGTCCGGCGTGACATTGGCCGCCGCGAGTATGGCTATCAGCTCTTCCTGCACGGCATTAAGCCAATCGTCCGTTACCGTGGTTGCAGGAACGGGAATTGTGGGGTCGCCTTCCGTAAATCTGTTGTCCGGCGTTGCTGTACTGCTGTCTATCCTGTGCATAGCTCCCCTCATGTATACGCAATCAGCGCCACGGCGTGGGCTGGTTTGCGCTGGTTAATGATGCACTCCAAAATACTGTCGCCCCAAGTGCGCAGGGCCTCGCCCGCCACCGACTGCCCGGCCTTGAACACACGGGGGGCGTCGCTGGGCGTTGTAACGCGAAATGCATACGTCCAGTCGTCATTGGTCAGCGGGTCGCCAGCGCGGGAGTGTCCCGCCTTGAATGGCGTAAATTCATCAATCGTGATCTCGTACCCGGCAAGTGCTGCGTAGCGTTTGAGCCATGCGTGGGAGATGCCGCCGCGCTCAAGAAAGGCCACGGCAAGCTGGGCAATCCGCTCTTGCAGCAACTGGTCGCCTTTTGAGCATGCGCCGGGCAGGCCGTATACACGCTCCCAATCCGGCAGATACTGCTGCCACTTCCAAGGCTGGAGCGCCCCAAGCACTGCGGCGCTGGCGGCCTGCACGCGGTCAAGCTCCGCGCCGTCAACGGCAAGGGATACCTCCACGCCCGGCGCGTTAACATCATAGGATACAGGCGGCAGCAAGGCCGCCAACAGGGCACTATGTCCCATGTTTCACCCTGTCCCGTTCTTCGGCGCGCTTGGCGTTGTTGAAGCGCTCCAGATCGCCCACAAGGTAGCCGGTGATGCGGCGTGTGCGGTCAAACTTCATACCCACACCGACCAGATGGGGCATGGCTGTACGCGTTTCGCGGTTGGCAATGGCGTCTGTCATAATGCCTCCAGCATCAGATAGCCCAGACGGCACCACTCAAGGGCGCTGGGGACGACATTGGCTCCCGGCTCACGGATTACAACGTCCGCAACGCCGTCCAGCGACGACACGGCGGCAAGCAGACGCGACAGCACAAGGCTTTCGCCGGGGGCAAGTCGGGCAAATTCGACTTGCAGCACGGTGGTGACTGCGG